>NZ_JBHZGN010000028.1:0-90848 GCF_049334135.1 Metapseudomonas cellulosilytica
AATTCATTCGCCAACCGAACCGCAGGTTCGGCCCTCGATGTATCGGGGGCAGCTTCGCCGCCCTTGGCGAATGAATTCGCCCCTACAAGAGACGGTGCCACCCACGGACCCAACAAAAAGCCCCGCGTTTGCGGGGCTTTTTGATGGCGCCTGGCTCAGGCCGAGCGGCGGCGGAACAGCGGCAGGGTCTGGTCGCTGGAAGCCTGGTAGACCTCGGAGAAGTCCTCGAACGCCTTGAGGGCGTCGAAGGGGTCCTTGTCCGCGCGCAGGGCGAAGGCGTCGAAACCGCAACGCTTGAGGGCGAACAGCTGGTCGCGCAGCACGTCGCCGATGGCGCGTACTTCGCCCTGGTAGCCGTAGCGCTGGCGCAGCAGGTAGGCGGTGGAGGAGTGGCGGCCGTCAGTGAAGGCCGGGAAGTTCAGCGCGATCACCTGGAAGTGCTCCAGGTCACCGGCGATTTCCTCGATCTCCTCACCGGCATCCAGCCATACGCCCAGACCGCCGTCGCGCGCTTTCAGGGCATGGGCGTGGTCGCACCAGAGGGCCAGCGGAACGATGATGTCGTCGCAGTTGGGGATGCCGTCCAGGGAGGCGTCCTTGTCCAGCAGGTGCCAGGTTTCGTCGATCACCTGGCCGTTCTTAATGATTCGCTGCATATACGCGCTCCTTGAACGGATCGATACCGATACGGCGGAAGGTGTCGAGGAATTGCTCGTCCTCGGTGCGCTGTTCCACGTAGACCTTGATGAGCTTCTCGATCACGTCGGCCATTTCCTCCTGGGCGAAGGACGGGCCGAGGATCTGCGCCAGGCTGGCGTCACGGCCGGCGCTACCGCCGAGGGACACCTGGTAGAACTCCTGGCCCTTCTTGTCCACGCCGAGGATGCCGATGTGGCCAACGTGGTGATGGCCGCAGGCGTTCATGCAACCGGAGATGTTCAGGTCGAGGTCGCCGATGTCGAACAGATAGTCCAGGTCGTCGAAGCGACGCTGGATGGCTTCGGCCACCGGAATCGACTTGGCGTTGGCCAGGGAGCAGAAGTCGCCGCCCGGGCAGCAGATGATGTCGGTCAGCAGGCCGACGTTCGGGGTGGCGAAGCCGAGTTCGCGCAACTCGCCCCAGAGGGTGAAGAGCTGGGACTGTTCGACGTCCGCCAGGATGATGTTCTGGTTATGGCTGTTGCGCACTTCGCCGAAGCAGTAGCGGTCGGCCAGGTCGGCGATGGCGTCCAGCTGCTTGTCGGTGACATCGCCGGGCGCCACGCCAGTGGGTTTGAGCGACAGGGTCACGGCGGCGTAGCCCGGTTTCTTGTGGGCCACGACGTTGCGGCTGCGCCAACGGGCGAAGCCGGGGTGTTCGGCGTCCAGGGCGGCGATGGCGGCATCCTGGTCTTCCAGGGCCTTGTAGGCCGGGTCGACGAAGTGCTTGGCGACGCGCGCCACTTCCTCTTCGGTCAGGGTGGTGGGGCCGTCCTTCAGGTGGGCCCACTCGGCGTTGACGCGCTCGGCGAACACCTCGGGAGTCAGCGCCTTGACCAGGATCTTGATGCGCGCCTTGTACTTGTTGTCACGACGGCCATAGCGGTTGTACACGCGCAGGATGGCGTCCAGGTAGCTGATCAGGTGCTGCCAGGGCAGGAATTCATTGATGAAGCTGCCAACCACCGGGGTACGGCCCAGGCCGCCGCCGACGGAAACGCGGAAGCCCAGCTCGCCGGCAGCGTTCTTCACCGCTTCCAGGCCGATGTCGTGGACTTCGATGGCGGCGCGGTCGCTCACGGCGCCATTCACGGCGATCTTGAACTTGCGCGGCAGGTGGGAGAATTCCGGGTGGAAGGTGGACCACTGGCGGATGATCTCGCACCAGGGGCGCGGATCGACGAGCTCGTCGCGGGCGACGCCGGCGAACTGGTCGGTGGTGGTGTTGCGGATGCAGTTGCCGCTGGTCTGGATTGCGTGCATCTGCACGGTGGCCAGCTCGGCGAGGATCTCCGGCACGTCTTCCAGTTCCGGCCAATTGAACTGCACGTTCTGGCGGGTGCTGATGTGGGCGTAGCCCTTGTCGTAGTCGCGAGCGATCTGCGCCAGCTTGCGCACCTGCACGGAAGAGAGCAGGCCATAGGGCACGGCAACGCGCAGCATGGGCGCGTAGCGCTGGATGTACAGGCCGTTCTGCAGGCGCAGCGGGCGGAATTCCTCACCCGAGAGCGTGCCTTCCAGATAGCGGCGGGTCTGATCGCGGAACTGCTTGACGCGGTCCTCGACGATCCGTTGATCGTACTCGTCGTATACGTACATGAAATGTCCTGTTATCAGGCTGCTTACAGCTTTTCTGCGCGCACGGCCGCGCACTCCCCGCGGAGCCGGTGGAAGATACCAGTTCGGGGTTATGCGCAAAAGTGATGTTTGAGTATATGTAAAGAACCAGAAGTTATTGATAGGGCAGGGTGCATAACCTCTGGCTTGAGGCGCCGCGGGGGCTGGTCTTTACTCGGAGTGCAAGCCGCCTATAACCACAACAATGGGGGACGCCATGACCGATCATTCCGAGGATTCCAACCGCGACAGCAAGGTTGACGCCTGGGCCATCTTCTTCCTGATCCTGATCGCTGTTTCCACCGCCATCTTCTGGGTCAGCCACCAGTGAGACCAAGCGGGCCCGGCCGGTTGTCCCGGCCGGGCCCGTTGCCACCGATCACCCGCCATTAAGCGGTTATACTGCGCCGCCGTTTTTCCCGCGTGATGGTATGAAAGGTCGCTGTGCCTCCCTGCTGCTTGTCCTCTGCCTGGCCTTCAGTCAGGCGCTGAGTGCCGCGTCGGTGGTGTTCCTCAATCCCGGTCGCACCAACGAACCCTTCTGGGTGAGCTACGCGCAGTTCATGCAGGCGGCGGCGAGCGACCTCGGCATCGCGCTCGAGGTGAAGTTCGCCGAACGCGACATGCAGCGCATGCTCGACCAGGCCCGCGAAGTGCTGCAGGGGCCCCACAGGCCCGACTACCTGGTGTTCGTCAATGAGCAGTACTCCGGCCCGGAGATCCTGCGCCTGTCCCGGGGCAGCGGAGTCAAGCTGTTCACCGTCAACAGCACCCTGACGGCAGATCAGCAGGCACTCGTGGGCGGAACCCGGGAGCGCTATCCCGACTGGATCGGCAGCATGGTCGCCAACGAGGAAGAGGCCGGCTACCTCATGGCGCGGGATCTGCTGGAGCAGCAGCAACGCCTGGCGCCGGGCCGGCCCGTCGAGATGCTGGCGTTCTCCGGGGTCAAGCAGACCCCGGCCGCGAAACACCGTGAACAAGGGCTGATGCGTGCCCTGGCCGAATTTCCCCAGGTTCGCCTGCGACAGCTGGTCTACAGCGAGTGGAACCGCGATCGCGCCTATGTCCAGGCCCAGCAGCTGTTCCCGCGCTATCCGGCGGTGAAGCTGGTGTGGTCGGCCAATGATGAAATGGCGTTCGGCGCCATGCGTGCGGCGGCCGAGCTGGGACGCAAGCCCGGGCAGGACCTGCGCTTCTCCGCGCTGAACAATTCCCCCGAAGTGCTGCGCGCTTATCTCGACGGGTCAGTCGGTAGCCTGGTCAGCGGTCACTTCACCCTGGGTGGCTGGGCCATGGTGTTGCTCCACGACTACGACGCCGGCCTGGATTTCGCCCAGCATGGCGGCAAGGATCGCGAAGTCCGGTTGTTCCAGGCCCTGGACCGCAACGAAGCGGCAAGCCTGCTGCGGCATATCGAGCAGCGCGGCTACGACCTGGACTTCCGCACCTTCAGCCTGCTGGGCAGGAAAGGCGCGCGTGACTATCGCTTTTCCCTGCAGCCGCTGATCGACTGAGGCTCAGACCCCGGCCAGGTGCAGCACCAGTCTTACCAGGCCATAGAGCACCACCACGAAGATGGCGGTGAAGAGCAGGCCGAGGATGATGAAGTGGCTGGGTTTGCCGCGGCTGAAATCGCGGGCGCGGTTCTTCCCGCTCTGTACGCCGAATGCGGCGGCCAGCACGCTCTGCAGCATCTCGCGGAAGCTCAGGGGTTGGTCGTGGTTCTTGTCGTCCATGGGACACCTCCTGGCCTGAGCTTAGCTCGTCGGCGCGGGAATGCCGTCCATTCGCTCAGGAAGCCGGGCGATGCAGGCGCCGGGTGTTGACCGGCTCCACGGCGCGGGCACGCAACTGGCCGCAACCGCCCTCGACGTCCTGCCCCGCGGAGTTGCGCACCTTGGTGAGGATGCCGCGGCTGTGCAGGTAGCGGACCATCTGTACGATGCGCTCGCCATCCGGACGCTGGTACTCGTCGTCGTCCAGGCTGTTGTAGGGAATCAGGTTCATCACCGCGTACTTGCCCTTGAGCAGGCGCAGGATGCCGTCCATTTCGTCCTGGCTGTCGTTGATGCCGCGCAGCAGGGTCCACTGGTACTGGATGGGATAGCCGATGCTGCGTGCATAACGCTCGCCCAGTTCCACCAGTTCATCGGGGGCGATGCGCGGTGCCTTGGGCAGCAGCCGCTCGCGCAGGTCGGCGCGGGTGGTGTGCAGCGACAGCGCCAGGGCCGGCTTGACCCGTTCCTGCGGCAGGCGCTCGAAGACGCGCATGTCGCCGACGGTGGAAAACACCAGGTTCTTGTGGCCGATGCCGCCGTCGGTGCCAAGCAGATCGATGGCTTCCAGCACGTTGTCGAGGTTATGCGCCGGCTCGCCCATGCCCATGAACACCACCTTCTTCACCGGCCGGAAGCGGCGGGCGAGGGCCACCTGGGCGACGATCTCGGCGCTGCCCACCTGGCGCAGCAGGCCGCTCTTGCCGGTCATGCAGAACACGCAGCCCACCGCGCAGCCCACCTGGGTGGACACGCAGAGGCCGTCGCGGGGCAGCAGCACGCTTTCCACCATCTGGCCGTCATTCAATGCCACCAGCAGGCGCGCGGAGCCGTCCGCCCCCGGATGCTCCGAGCGCAGGCGGACCAGGCCATCCAGGCGTTCGGCCAGGGCCGGCAGGCCTTCGCGTACGCTCAGGGGCAGGAAGTGCTCGGTGTGCTGGCGGCGGGTGCCGGCGTCCAGGGGCTTGCCCTGCAGCCAGGCACGCACTACCCGCCCGCTGTGGACGGGGAGGGCGCCGAGGTCGGCCAGGTGCTGGTGGATATCGCTGATACGCATGGGGCGCGCATCCTACCACCGTCCATGGGGCGGTGGCAGGCCCATTGGCGGGCCTGCCGACCAGTAGGGTTCAGGGGGCTTCGACGCTGATGGCCAGTGCGGAGGTCAGGCGAATCACCACTTCCTGGTTCAGGTAGGCGTCTTTCAGTTCCACGTCAGGACGCACCTTCACCGTCCGGCGGCTGCCATCGGCGAACTCCAGGGTGGCGGTGTGGTTGGCCTTGTCTATGACCTTGACCACGGCGGTCACTTCGACCGTGTCCGCCACCAGCATGCCGGGCTTCGCGCCCTCCGGCGTGGTGGCCACGACGCCGGCGGCGCCATCTTCCTGGGCTTCGCCCGGCTTGCGCAGATAGACCACCCGCTCCTGGGCGACGATGGCCTTGACCCGGTCGCCGACCTTCAGCTGCGGGAAATTGCGCATTTCCGGCACGGCATGGAAGGTCTGGCGATTGCCCTGCTCATCTTCCAGGGTGAAGGTGCGCTTGGCCTGGTCGACGTACTTCACCACGGCGGAAATCTGCTCGGTCTCGGTGGTCACGCCACCGGGAGCACCGGTCGCGTAGGCCTCTCCGCCGCTGGCGGTGGCGGTCAATCCATCGTTTTCCGCCTGGCTGCTGCAGGCACCGAGCAGTGCGACGCTGAGCAGGAGAGCATGAATGGGCTTGGCATTCGGCATGGGATATCCACCTTGTTCGAACGGATTGCGGGGAATGACCGGGTGGATGGCCGGCATTGAGCTTCCATTTGCCCTGGCGCATCCCTCCTGGTCGGCTTCTTCAGCGTAGGCGAGGCGGCGACATTTGCCCCCGTGGTATCCTGCCGCGCTGTTCGATCCAGCGATTCGGGAGCTGTTCATGAAGTTCATCCATCAACGCGAGCACCTCAACGAGGGCGACCTGGTCGTCATCCAGTGCTCGCAGACCTGCAATATCCGCCTGATGAACGATGCGAACTTCCGCAGCTTCAAGAACGGTGGCCGGCACAGCTACCACGGCGGCGCCTTCGACCGTTTCCCGGCGAAGATCGTGGTGCCCAGCACCGGTTTCTGGAACGTCACCCTCGACACCGTCACTCGCCGCGCCATCAGCGTGACGCGCAAGCCCAATTTCGAGTGGTCGATCAAGTTCGTGCGCCGTTCGGGTAGCTGAGTCAGCCCGGCATGAAAAAGGCCCGCAATCGCGGGCCTTTTTCGTTCTCGGTGATGGCAGCTCTTCGTGGGGGCGAATTCATTCGCTAACCGGACCGCAGGTTCGGCCTGGGACCTCACTTGGTGCGCATGGCGCACCCTAAGCGAGTTCGTAGGGTGGATAACGCTCTTTTATCCACCATCGTCGCCACGCTGGACTCCGTCTGGTGGACAGAAAAGCGCTGTCCACCCTGCAGGGCTGACCGCAGGGTGCGCCACTCGCACCGCCAATCCCGCGCGTCTTTGCTGTAGGGGCGAATTCATTCGCCAACCGGACCGTAGGTTCGGCCTGCGAGTCCGATTGGGGGCGCTGCGCACCCCTTGGCGAATGAATTCGCCCCTACAAGACGCTATTTCAGTTCTCGTAACCCAGGTTCGGCGCCAGCCAGCGCTCGCTCACGGCCTGGTCCTGGCCTTTGCGCTTGCTGTAGCTTTCCACCTGGTCGCGCTCGATCTTGCCGACGGCGAAGTACTGCGCCTCGGGGTGGGCGAAGTACCAGCCGCTGACGGCGGCCGCCGGGAACATCGCATAGTGCTCGGTAAGGGTCACGCCCGAGTTGCTGTGCGGGTCGAGCAGGCGGAACAGGGTGCCTTTCTCGGTGTGGTCCGGGCAGGCCGGGTAGCCGGGAGCGGGGCGGATGCCCTTGTACTGCTCCTTGATCAGCGCCTCGTTGTCCAGCTGCTCGTCCGCCGCGTAACCCCAGTGCTCCTTGCGCACGCGCTCGTGCAGCCACTCGGCGCAGGCCTCGGCCAGGCGGTCGGCGAGGGCCTTGACCATGATCGCGCTGTAGTCGTCGCCCTTGGCTTCGAACTGCTTGGCCAGCTCCTCGGCGCCGATGCCGGCGGTGGTGATGAAACCGCCGACATAATCGGTGATGCCGCTTTCCTTGGGCGCCACGTAGTCGGCCAGGCAGAAGTTCGGCTTGCTGTCGGGCTTGATGGTCTGCTGGCGCAGGTGGTGCAGGCGGGCCAGGGCCTTGCCATGGGCGTCGTAGACCTCGATGTCATCGTGGTCCACCTGGTTCGCCGGCCAGAAGCCGAACACCGCGCGGGCCTTGATCAGCTTGCCGTCGATCAGCTGCTTGAGCATTGCCTGGGCGTCGTTGAACAGCGAGGTGGCCGCTTCGCCCACCACTTCGTCGGTGAGGATGCGCGGGTATTTGCCGGCCAGGTCCCAGGAGATGAAGAAGGGCGTCCAGTCGATGTACTTGGCCAGCACGGCCAGGTCGATGTCCTCCAGCACTTGCGCGCCGGTAAAGCTCGGCTTGGCTGCGCGGTAGTTGGCCCAGTCGAACTGCGGCTTGTTGGCCAGGGCGTCGGCGTAGGCCAGGCGTTCGGTGCGGGCGGCGCGGTTGGCGGTGCGCTCGCGGACTTCGGCGTACTCGGTGCGGGTCTTCTCGACGAAGCCGGCCTTCAGCTCCTTCGACAGCAGCTGGGTGGCCACGCCCACGGCGCGTGAGGCGTCGGTGACGTAGACCACGGCGTCGTTGCTGTACTGCGGGTCGATCTTCACCGCGGTGTGGGCCTTGGAGGTGGTGGCGCCGCCGATCATCAGCGGCAGGTTGAAGCCCTGGCGCTGCATTTCCTTGGCGACGTGGACCATCTCGTCGAGCGACGGCGTGATCAGGCCGGAGAGGCCGATGATGTCGCACTTCTGCTCGCGGGCGGTCTGCAGGATCTTCTCCGCCGGCACCATCACGCCCAGGTCGACGATGTCGTAGCCGTTGCAGCCCAGCACCACGCCGACGATGTTCTTGCCGATGTCATGCACGTCGCCTTTCACCGTGGCCATGAGGATCTTGCCCTTGGCTTGCGGCTTGTCGCCTTTCTCCGCCTCGATGAAGGGGATCAGGTGGGCCACCGCCTGCTTCATCACGCGGGCGGATTTCACCACCTGGGGCAGGAACATCTTGCCGGCGCCGAACAGGTCGCCGACCACGTTCATGCCGGCCATCAGCGGGCCTTCGATCACCTCGATGGGGCGCGCGCACTGCTGACGGCATTCCTCGGTGTCTTCGACGATGTGGGTGGTGATGCCCTTGACCAGGGCGTGCTCCAGGCGCTTCTGCACCGGGTAGCTGCGCCATTCCTCGTTCTCGGCTTCCTTCACCGCGCCGCCGCCACGGTAGTTGTCGGCGATGGCCAGCAGGGCCTCGGTGCTGCCTTCATGGCGGTTGAGCACCACATCCTCGACCTTCTCGCGCAGCTCGGCCGGGATCTCGTCGTAGATCTCCAGCTGGCCGGCGTTGACGATGCCCATGGTCAGGCCGTTCTTGATCGCGTGGTAGAGGAAGACCGAGTGGATCGCCTCGCGCACCGGGTTGTTGCCACGGAAGGAGAAGGACACGTTGGACACGCCGCCCGAGGACAGCGCGTAGGGCAGCTGGTCGTGGATGAAGGCGCAGGCCTCGATGAAGTCCACCGCGTAGTTGTTGTGTTCCTCGATGCCGGTGGCCACGGCGAAGATGTTCGGGTCGAAGATGATGTCTTCCGGCGGGAAGCCCACTTCGTTGACCAGGATGTCGTAGCTGCGCTGGCAGATTTCCTTCTTGCGCGCGGCGGTGTCGGCCTGGCCGACCTCGTCGAAGGCCATTACCACCACCGCGGCGCCGTAGCGCTTGCACAGGCGGGCGTGGTGCTTGAAGGCGTCCACGCCTTCCTTCATGGAAATGGAGTTGACGATGCCCTTGCCCTGGATGCATTTGAGGCCCGCTTCGATCACTTCCCACTTGGAGGAGTCGATCATGATCGGCACGCGGGAAATGTCCGGCTCGCCGGCGATCAGGTTGAGGAAGGTGACCATGGCTGCCTGGGAGTCGAGCATCCCTTCGTCCATGTTGATGTCGATCACCTGGGCGCCGGCTTCCACCTGCTGCAGGGCGACTTCCAGGGCCTCGGTGTAGTTCTCTTCACGGATCAGCCGGGCGAACTTGGCGCTGCCGGTGATGTTGGTGCGCTCGCCGACGTTCACGAACAGCGAGCTGCGGTCGATGGTGAAGGGTTCCAGGCCCGACAGGCGGCAGGCCTTGGGGATTTCCGGGACGACGCGCGGCGGGTACTTGGCCACCGCTTCGGCGATGGCCTGGATGTGCGGCGGGGTGGTGCCGCAGCAACCGCCGACGATGTTGAGCAGGCCGCTGGCGGCGAACTCTTCCACCACTTCGGCCATCTGCGCCGGGGTTTCGTCGTATTCGCCGAAGGCGTTCGGCAGGCCGGCGTTGGGGTGGGCCGAGACCTGGGTTTCGGCCTTGGCCGCCAGTTCCGCCAGGTAGGGGCGCAGCTCCTTGGCGCCGAGGGCGCAGTTCAGGCCCACGGAAATCGGCTTGGCGTGGCGCACCGAGTTCCAGAAGGCCTCGGTGGTCTGCCCCGACAGGGTACGGCCGGAGGCATCGGTGATGGTGCCGGAAATCATGATCGGCAACTCGTAACCCAGCTCCTCGAACACGCCTTGCACGGCGAAGATGGCCGCCTTGGCGTTGAGGGTGTCGAAGATGGTCTCGATCAGGATCAGGTCGGAACCGCCCTCGATCAGGCCGCGGGTGGCCTCGGTGTAGTTCTCCACCAGCTCGTCGAAGGTGACGTTGCGGTAGCCGGGGTTGTTCACGTCCGGGGAGATGGAGCAGGTACGGCTGGTCGGGCCGAGCACGCCGGCGACGAAGCGCGGCTTGGCCGGGTTCTCGGCGGTCTTGGCGTCGGCCACTTCACGGGCCAGGCGCGCGCCTTCCACGTTCAGCTCGTAGACCAGCTCTTCCATGCCGTAGTCGGCCTGGGAAACGCGGGTGGCGTTGAAGGTGTTGGTCTCGAGGATGTCCGCGCCAGCGTCCAGGTACGCCTTCTCGATGGCCTGGATCACGTCAGGGCGGGTCAGCAGCAGCAGGTCGTTGTTGCCCTTCACGTCGCTCGGCCAGTCGGCGAAGCGGGTGCCGCGGTAGTCCTCTTCCTGCAGCTTGTAGCTCTGGATCATGGTGCCCATGCCGCCGTCGAGGATCAGGATGCGCTCTTTGAGCGCCTGTTGCAGGGCTTGCTGGCGGGCGATGCGGTCGGACATGGGAACTACCTGAGGGCTGGCGTGAACAAAGGCGAGAATGATAGCAAAACCTTAGTAATTTTTAGCTTGCCCGCCATTTCCATGAATTCTATTCATGTTGACGAAGGCGCGGGATCGCCGTCCCGCCGCGCAAGCCAGTAGAATCCGCCCATCTGCTCCTCAGGGATCGAGTCATGTCGCCGCGTACCCTTGCCGCCTTGTTTGTCCTGCTCATGCTGTGGATTCGCCCGACGGTGTCGGAGGAGCTCTCCTACAGCCGCGACGTCCAGCCGATCTTCACCCAGAAGTGCGTGGCCTGCCACGCCTGCTACGACTCGCCCTGCCAACTGAACCTGGGCAGCGCCGAGGGCGCGGCGCGGGGCGCCAGCAAGCTGCCGGTCTATGACGGCGGCCGCACCAAGGCCCAGGGCACCACCCGCTTGTATTTCGATGCCCAGGGGGCCGAGGCCTGGCGGCGCAAGGGCTTCCATTCCGTGCTCGACGCCAACGGCGCCCAGGCCGCGCTGATGGCGCGGATGCTGGAGCTGGGCAAGGCCAATCCGCCGGAGCCGAATGCCAAGCTGCCGCAGGACCTCGATATCAGCATCAACCGGCAGAACCAGTGCCCATTGCCGGGTGAGTTCGATGCCTATGCGCGCAAGCACGCCCAGGCCGGCATGCCCTTCGCGGTGACCGGCCTCAGCGCGGCGGAGTACCAGACCCTGCAGCGCTGGCTGGCCGAAGGCGCCAAGGTGGAAGAGCAGGCGGTGCAGCCCAACGCCGCCGAGGTGCGCCAGGTAGCCCAGTGGGAAGCGCTGTTGAATGCCCCGGGCGCCCGCGAGGCCCTGGTGGGGCGTTGGCTGTTCGAGCACCTGTTCCTGGCGCACCTGTACTTCGAGGGCGGCGCGCCCGGCCATTTCTTCCAGCTGGTGCGTTCGCGCACGCCCAGCGGCCAGCCCATCGACCCCATCGCCACGCGGCGGCCCAACGAGGACCCGGGCAACAATTTCTATTACCGCCTCTGGCCGATCCAGGGCGTGATCGTGCACAAGACCCACATCACCTATCCGCTCAGCGCGGCGAAGATGGCGCGGGTCAGGGAACTCTTCTTCACCGGCGACTGGCGCGTGGACGCCGTGCCCGGCTATGGCGCCCAGCGTCGCGCCAACCCCTTCGAGACCTTCCAGGCCATCCCGGCGCGGGCGCGCTACCAGTTCATGCTGGATAACGCCGAATACTTCGTGCGCACCTTCATTCGCGGCCCCGTGTGTCGTGGGCAGATCGCCACCGACGTGATCCGCGACAACTTCTGGGCGCTGTTCCAGGACCCGGCCCACGACCTCTACATCACCGATGCCGACTACCGCGAGCAGGCCACGCCGCTGCTGGCCATGCCCGGCCAGTTCGACGACATCGGCGACTTGCCGGGCCTCTGGCGCGCCTATCGCAACAAGCGCAACGAATACGAGGCGCTGCGCATGGACGCCTATGCGGACGCGCCATCGCCGAGCTGGGCGCATATCTGGACCGGCAACGACAACGCGCTGCTGTCGATCTTCCGCCAGCATGACAGCGCCTCGGTGCGCAAAGGCCTGATCGGCGAGATCCCGCAGACCATCTGGTGGATGGACTACCCGCTGCTCGAACGCACCTACTACCAGTTGGTGGTGAATTTCGATGTGTTCGGCAACGTCTCCCACCAGGCGCAGACGCGGCTCTACTTCGACCTGATCCGCAATGGTGCCGAGGTCAACTTCCTCCGCCTGATGCCATCCGAGTCCCGCGCCGCGCTGCTCGGCGACTGGTACCAGAAGAGCGGCAAGGTGAAGATGTGGCTGGACTACCAGAGCATCGACAAGAACACGCCCACGGCCCTGTCCCTGCCCGCGAAGGACCCCAAGCGCGCCTTCGCCCAGGAGCTGCTGGCGCGCTATGCCGGCATCAATGCACGACCTGACCCGATAAACCGCTGCAGCGGCGCCGAGTGCTTCCGCCCCGGCATCGCTCCCGGCCTGCAGGGCGCGGAGCAGACCCTCAGCCGGCTGGTGAGCCGGCCGGCGGCGGGGCTCAAGGTGATCGAGCAACTGCCGGAAGCCACCCTGTTGCGGGTGGAACTGGCCGATGGCCGGCGCGAGGTCTACAGCCTGCTGCGCAACCGCGCCCACAGCAACGTGGCCTTCATGCTCGGCGAGGAACTGCGCTACCAGCCCGGCCTGGACACCCTGACCCTGTATCCGGGTGTGCTCTCCAGCTATCCGAACTTCATTTTCAGCCTCAAGGCCTCGGAGGTGGAGGCCTTCGTACAGGCCCTGGAGCAGGCCAAGGACGGCGCGGCGTTCGACAAGGTGGTGGAACGCTGGGGCATTCGCCGCAGCCATCCCGAGTTCTGGTTCTACTTCCACGACCTGGCCGCCTATATCCGCGAAACCGAACCGATCGAGGCGGGGGAGCTGGATATGAATCGTTACCAGAACCTGTAGCGGTGTAGGTTCGAAGCAGCACGGGGTTTGTCGTAGGGTCCGGGTCTGGACGCGAATTATTCCTACTAAATTGGTAGGGCTTTAACCCCCGTTCCCCTTTGGCGTACACTGCGCCCATGTTTGCGAGGAGTTGCCATGAGCGCCATCACCATTACCCAAGCTGCCCAGGATTATCTGGCTGACCTGCTGGAAAAGCAGAACACCCCGGGCATCGGCATTCGTATCTTCATCACCCAGCCGGGTACCCAGTACGCCGAGACCTGCATCGCCTATTGCAAACCGGGTGAGCAGAAGCCCGAGGACAGCGCTGTGGCCCTGGCCGCCTTCACCGCCTGGATCGACGGCGTCAGCGAGCCCTTCCTCGAAGATGCACTCGTCGACTACGCCACCGACCGCATGGGCGGCCAACTGACCATCAAGGCCCCCAACGCCAAGGTGCCCATGGTCAATGAGGACAGCCCGCTCACCGAGCGCATCAACTACTACCTGCAGACCGAGATCAACCCCGGCCTCGCCAGCCACGGCGGCCAGGTGAGCCTGGTGGACGTGGTCGAGGAAGGCATCGCCGTGCTGAAGTTCGGCGGCGGCTGCCAGGGCTGCGGCATGGTCGACATGACCCTCAAGGATGGCGTCGAGAAGACCCTGATGGAGCGCATCCCGGAACTGAAGGGCGTGCGCGACGTCACCGACCACAGCAACCGCGAGAACGCCTACTACTAAGGCGGGATCGAATCGAGAAAGGCGACCTTCGGGTCGCCTTTTTCATGCCCGGCAGTTCCGCAAGCGGTGCGCATGGCACACCCTACAGTCGAGCGCCGAGGCTGACGGTAGGGTGCGCTGCGCGTACCAGTTGCCAGGCGTGGCGCGGCAGTCGATCCGTCAGCCGGCGGCCAACCTGCGCCGCGCTGGCAGCAGCATCAACAGGGCCAATGCCAGCAACGGCAACATGCCCAGGTTCACCGCGACCCAGCCGATCCCGGTGATCAGCGCCCCGGAGGCGAATGAAGCGCAGGCCGCCACCAGGCTGTTGCCCAGCTCCATCAGGCCCTGGGCCTGGCCGCGCTCTTCGGCGCTGTGGCCCTCGCCCAGCAGGGTGGTGCCGGCCACCAGCATGAGGTTCCAGCCGATCCCGAGCAGGAAGGAACTGGCCAGGAAATGCGCCTCCCGCATGCCAACGAGGGCCGTGGCGGCGCTGGCCAGCAGGATCAGGCCGCCGAGCAGGACGACGCGGCGGCTGCCCAGGCGGTCCACCAACGGACCGGCAGCGAAGGCGGGCAGGAACATGCCGAGCATGTGCCAGCGGATCACCTCAGCGCCGGACTCCAGCGGCAGGCCGCAGAAGTTCATCGCCAGGGGCGTGGCGCTCATCACCAGGATCATCAGCCCGTGGCCGACAGCCGTAGTGACCAGCGCGGTGCGTACCAGCGGCCGCGCCAGCAGCGCGCGGGCCTCGGCCCAGCCGGCCCGGGCCGGGCGTGGGGCTGCGCCTTCGCGCAGGCGGGCCATCAGCAGCAGGGCGAACAGGGCCAGAACCGCAATCAGCAGGTAGGCGCCGACGAAGGGAGCCTCCAGCGCATTGCGTGACCAGAGGGAAAGGCTCGGTGCCAGCAGGGCCGCGCAGACGCCACCCCCCAACACATAGGCGGTGGCCCGGCCCTTTTGGGCATCACCCACCGCCTCCAGGGCGGCGAAGCGGTAATACATGGCCGACGCCTGGTAGGCCCCGATGGGAAGCGCGCCAACACAGAACAGGACGAAATCCCCGAGCCAGACACCCAGCGCGCTCAACAGCCCACCCAGCACGCCGCAGCCTGCGCCGAGCATCAGTCCCGGCCTGCGGCCATGTCGCTGCATGAACAACGAAAGCGGTTGCACCGCCAGCAGGTTACCGAGCACCAGCAGCGCCAGCGGCAGGGTCGCCAGGGAATTGAGCGGCGCCAATTGCAGGCCCACCAGGGAGGTAAGGGTGATGCCGATCATCGAGCAGCTCCAGTAGAGCGCCTGACCGGCAAAGAGCACGCGAATGGCGGGGTTGTTCAGCAGCATGGTTCGTCCTTGAAGCTCGGGATCAGTGGGCGCAGCCGGCGGGCTTGACCACCCGCTGGCTGGATGCGGGGTGGCTGGCCAGCCTTTTCGCAGGGCGGATCGGCCGGCGTACCAGTTCACCGCCACAGTTGGGGCAGCGGCCGTGCAGGCGCTGATCGGCACAGCTTCGGCAGAAGGTGCATTCGAAGGAACAGATCAGGGCGTCGGCGGAGTCGGGCGGCAGGTCATTGTCGCAGCATTCGCAGTTGGGGCGGAGTTCCAGCATGGCGTCATCCTCGGTCGAAGGTCGGGCGCCCGAAACGCTCCGCGTACTCCTGCGGGCTGACGGACAGGTGCTTGTGAAAGGTGCGGCGCAGGTTTTCCGGATGGCCGAAGCCGGTAAGGCGCGCCACCGTGGCGATAGACGCCTGGGCGTCCTGCAGCAGGGTGCGGGCGGCTTCCAGGCGGACCTTCTCCACGTACTTGCCGGGCCCGACGCCCAGTTCCCGGACGAAGGCCCGCGACAGGCTGCGCGGCGCCATTTTCGCCTGGGCAGCCAGGGCTTCCAGGGACAGGTCGGCGCCCAGGTTGGCCGGGATCCACTCCAGCAGGGCGGCCAGCCTCGGTATGCGGCTGGGCTCCGGGCTGAGCAGCGCGCTGAACTGCGTCTGGCCACCGGGGCGACGCAGGAACAGCACCAGGCGCCGCGCCACCGCCAGCGCCGTGGGGCGGCCAAGGTCCGCTTCCACCAGGGCTAGCGCCAGGTCGATGCCGGCGGTGACTCCGGCCGAGGTGAACACATGGGCGTCACCGTCGCGACCGTCAGGATCGTAGGTATGCAGGCGATCGCCCTGTACCGCAATTGCCTCATGGCAGCTCAGCTCCGCCATGTCGGACCAGTGAGTGGTGGCCTGGCGGCCGTCCAGCAAGCCAGCGGCGGCCAACACCAGCGCACCGGAGCAGATCGAGCCCAGGCGGCGCACCCGGGGTTCCGCCTGGCGAAGCCAGTCGAGCAGTGCTGCGTCCTCGCACAGCGCTTTCATCCCCATACCGCCTGGCACCAGCAAGGTGTCCAGGCTCGCCGGGTCCGCGTCCTGCCAGGCCTGCTCGGCTACCAGGGCGAAACCGGCGGACGTCTTCACCGGACCGGCTTCCGGGCCGAGCAGGTGCAGGGAGTAACAGGGCGGCAGCCCGTGGCGCTGGCGCTCGACATTGGCGGAGGCGAACACCTGCAGCGGCCCGGTAACGTCCAGGCTCATGACCTCGGCGAAACAGAGGCAGGCGATATGGCGAAGCTGTTCCATGACGATCTCGCTGGGGGAGATGACGTCAGTCTGCAGCGAATCAGCAGTGGCAACAATGACAACAACCCCACAGATATGGCCAACTCGGCTCGAACGATGCCGGCGTGCGCTTTATTCAGGAGTGGGAGAGGCGAGGGGAATTGCGGGGGGAAAACAACGGCCGGGGCGAGCAGGGGAGGCCTGCCCGCCGCGCATTGGGCACTGGTGCGGGAGTCTTTACTCCGGCATGGTCCAGGGTTCGAGGTCGTAACCCTTGCGGCTCAGTTCCTCGCGGGATTGCTTGAGGATACTGGCCAGTTGTTCGGGGTCGGAATAGGTGCTGCTCGGGATTTTCGAGCGACCCAGCAAGCGGGTGCTGGTACGGTCGATCACGCTGATGCTGAGCTCGCCAGTACCGTCCTGGAGCGCCCAGGCGACGCACTGGAAGGGTTTGAATGCACGGCCGGCGATGATCAGTGCTTCGTTGAAACGCAGCGGAGTGTTCATGGGAGGGGGTCTCTCCATATTGTGCCCAATGAAGGTGACGGCGCGCTTCAGATCATTGTTGCACCGTCGTGAATGTGGATGGCGAGACCTGACCGATAAGTCACAGCACGTCGTGAAAAACTAAGTTTTTGTCGCCGAAATGAACGGGTAAGGGAATTTTGTATTGGGAGTTGTGCGTTTTTGCCTGGGTCCGGGGTATACAGGGCCCCACTGGCATTGTTGCGAATCACCGCCGCCCCGGCCTGCGATGTACCCTCCGGGCTCCTGCCAGTATCATCGTCCCCCGTTCGAGATTGCCCATAGCGAGTGTTGCCGTGCCCGTTCTTAAACGCCTGCTCCGCCCGGTCCTGGTTGCCACCTGTGTCGCCCTGCTGGCCGGATGCGCCGCCCAGCCGCTGTCGCCGAAATTGCGCGCGGTACCGGAGCGGGTCGAGCTGAGCGGCGTACCGTTCTTCGCCCAGAGTGCCTATCAGAGTGCACCGGCTGCCATGGCGGCCTTGCTGACCCAGCAGGGCGAGGTGGTCACGCCGGGCATGATCGAGCACGAGTTGCGGCTGCCGCAGAAGGAGGCCGCCCTGCGCGACGGACTGACGGCGACGGCGCGAAACCACGGCCTGCTGGTCTATCCCTTGGGCAGTCAGCTGGACGAGCTGCTGGAGCAGGTGGCCGCCGGCAACCCCGTTCTGGTGCATCTGCGCGAAGGCTTTGGCTGGATGCCAACCGAGCGCTATGCGCTGCTGATCGGCTATGACCGCGCGAACCGGCAGGTACTGCTGCGTCAGGGCCACCAGCGCCGTGCCCTGATGAGCTTCAGTGCATTCGAATCGAGCTGGGCCGAGGCGGGAAGCTGGGCTGTGCTGGTGCAGGCCCCGAACCAACTGCCAGCCTCGGTGGAGCGCGCACGCTGGTTGAAGGCCGCCGACGAGCTGGCCGCGGCCGGTCAGATGAACGCGGCCAAGATGGCCCGTTTGCAGATGCCCTGAACCACCTGCGGTCTCATGCCCTGCGTCATGCCCAGAAGCCGGTGCGCACAGCGCACCCTGCCCGCAGCCCCTTCGCTCTGGCCAAGGCGGTGGGGCTTTCCCCGGATTTCATCCAGGCTACGCAGCTACGGACTGACGCCGCATGCTCCCCGTAGGTTGGCGCCGAGCGCAGCGAGGCCCAACGCTATCGCCGGGCTCCGCCGCGTTGGGCTTCGTACCTCAGCCCAACCTACCAGCCCCGTTCAAATAAAAACGGCGCCCTAGGGCGCCGTTTTCGTCAGCAGGGCGATCAGACGCCCAGCTTGTCACGCAGGCTGTAGTACCAGGCGCCCATCGCGGTGAAGGGCACGCGGAACACCTGGCCACCCGGGAAGGGGTAGTGCGGCAGGCTGGCGAATGCGTCGAAGCGCTCGGCCTGGCCGCGCAGGGTCTCGGCGATCACCTTGCCGGCGACGTGGGTGTAGGTCACGCCGTGGCCGCTGCAGCCCTGGGAGTAGTAGATATTGTCGCCGATCCGGCCGACCTGGGGCAGGCGCGACAGGGTCAGCAGGAAGTTGCCGGTCCAGGCGAAGTCGATCTTCACATCCTTCAGCTGCGGGAAGGTCTTGAGCATCTTCGGACGGATGATCGCCTCGATGTTCGCCGGGTCGCGGGCACCGTAGACCACGCCGCCGCCGTAGATCAGGCGCTTGTCGCCGGAAAGGCGGTAGTAGTCCAGCAGGTAGTTGCAGTCCTCGACGCAGAAATCCTGCGGCAGCAGGGACTTGGCGAGCTCGTCCGACAGCGGCTCGGTGGTGATCACCTGGGTGCCGCAGGGCATGGACTTGCTCGCCAGCTCGGGAATCAGGTTGCCCATGTAGGCGTTGCCGGCCACGACCACGAACTTGGCCTTCACACGGCCCTTCGGGGTGTACACCACCGGGTTGGCACCGCGCTCGATGCGTGTGGCCGGGCTCTGCTCGTGGATCACGCCACCCAGGGATTCGACAGCCGCGGCTTCGCCCAGGGCCAGGTTCAGCGGGTGGATGTGGCCACCGCTCATGTCCAGCATGCCGCCGATATAGTTGTCGGTCGCCGCGACCTCGCGGATGCGCTTGGCGTCCAGCATTTCCAGCTGGGTATGGCCGTAGCGCTCCCACAGCTTCTTCTGCGACTCCAGGTGGGCCATCTGCTTGTCGGTGAAGGCCGCGAACACGCCGCCGTCCTTCAGGTCGCACTTGATGTCGTACTTCTTGATGCGGTCGCGGATGATGCGGCCGCCTTCGAACGCCATCTCGCCCATCAGCTTGGCGTGCTTGGCGTTGGAGGTGCGCTCGATCACGTCGATGTCGCGGCTGTAGCTGTTGACGATCTGGCCACCGTTACGGCCGGATGCGCCGAAGCCCACCTTGGCGGCTTCGAGGACGGTGACCTTGAAACCGTTCTCCAGCAGGAAGAGGGCGGTGGAGAGGCCGGTATAGCCTGCGCCGACGACGCAGATATCGGTTTCGGTCTCACCTTGCAGTTCGGGGCGGGCCGGTACCGGGTTGGCCGAGAACGCGTAATAGGATTGGGGGTAGGGAGTGTGCGTCATAATGGAATCTCTGTTTTTTATTTTTTACAGATGAGCCGATGCTACCTGAGTTGAGTCGGGCCCGCTAGCCTCTGTGCAAAATATTCAACGTGGCGCTTTACAGTAAAAAATCCACTTTTTCAGAGAGTTAGCGAAAAAAGGTGTTGACACAAAAAAGATAGTCCGTAGAATGCGCACCCATCGAAGGCACATAGCTCAGTTGGTTAGAGCACCACCTTGACATGGTGGGGGTCGTTGGTTCGAGTCCAATTGTGCCTACCAAATTCGATAAAAAGGGTCACCCAGGTGACCCTTTTTTATTGGGCGCTTGTCAGGGGGCTCGGCTTTCTGCAAGCATCCCGCTCTTCATTACCTCCAGTGACTCTGGTTCGGCTCTGGTTGGCCTGAAGGCTCCTGCCACCGTATGGCGGGCATACCGCCGGATCGCGTACTGGCTCATCCCAACCCATGTGGCCTTTGGTAGAGGTCACCACTAGGAGAGGAGGCGCCATGCCCATCATCACTCTTCCTGACGGCAGTCAGCGTACTTTCGATAAACCCGTATCCGTGCTCGAGGTGGCCCAGTCCATCGGCGCGGGCCTGGCCAAGGCGACCCTCGCCGGCAAGGTGGACGGTAAGCAGGTGGATGCCTGTGACCTGATCGAAACGGATGCCACGCTGCAAATCATCACGCCTAAAGACGAAGAGGGGCTGGAGATCATTCGCCACTCCTGCGCGCACCTGGTCGGCCATGCCGTCAAGCAGCTCTATCCGACTGCGAAGATGGTGATCGGTCCGGTCATCGAAGAAGGTTTCTATTACGACATCGCCTTCGAGCGCCCCTTCACGCCTGAAGACATGGCGGCGATCGAGAAGCGCATGGCCGAGCTGATCGACAAGGACTACGACGTCATCAAGAAGATGACCCCGCGTGCCGAAGTCATCGATCTGTTCAAGTCCCGTGGCGAGGAATACAAGCTGCGCCTGATCGACGACATGCCGGACGAGAAGGCCATGGGCCTGTACTTCCATGAAGAGTACGTGGACATGTGCCGCGGCCCGCACGTGCCGAACACCCGCTTCCTCAAGGCCTTCAAGCTGACCAAGATTTCCGGTGCCTACTGGCGCGGCGACTCGAAGAACGAGCAGTTGCAGCGTATCTATGGCACCGCCTGGGGCGACAAGAAGCAGCTGGCTGCCTATGTCCAGCGCATCGAAGAGGCCGAGAAGCGCGATCACCGTCGCATCGGCAAGCAGCTCGACCTGTTCCACCTCCAGGAAGAAGCGCCGGGCATGGTCTTCTGGCATCCGGCCGGCTGGACCGTCTACCAGGTGCTCGAGCAGTACATGCGCAAGGTCCAGCGTGACCATGGCTACGTGGAAGTGCGCACCCCGCAGGTGGTCGACCGCATCCTCTGGGAGCGCTCGGGTCACTGGTCCAACTACGCCGAGAACATGTTCACCACTTCGTCGGAAAGCCGCGACTACGCGGTCAAGCCGATGAACTGCCCGTGCCACGTGCAGATCTTCAACCAGGGCCTGAAGTCCTACCGCGATCTGCCGCTGCGCCTGGCCGAGTTCGGTGCCTGCCACCGCAACGAGCCTTCCGGCGCCCTGCACGGCATCATGCGCGTGCGCGGCTTCACCCAGGACGACGCCCACATCTTCTGCACCGAAGAGCAGGTGAAGAAGGAAGCGGCCGACTTCATCAAGCTGACCCTGCAGGTCTACAAGGACTTCGGCTTCAGCGACATCTCCATGAAGCTGTCCACTCGTCCGGTCAAGCGCGTGGGTTCCGACGAGCTGTGGGATCGCGCCGAAGGCGCCCTGGCCGACGCTCTGAACGAATCCGGCCTGGAGTGGGAATACCAGCCGGGCGAGGGTGCATTCTACGGTCCGAAGATCGAATTCACCCTGAAGGACTGCCTCGGCCGTAACTGGCAGTGCGGCACCCTGCAGTACGACCCGAACCTGCCCGAGCGCCTGGATGCCAGCTATATCGCCGAAGATAACAGCCGTACTCGCCCGGTGATGCTGCACCGCGCCATCCTCGGTTCCTTCGAGCGCTTCATCGGCATGCTGATCGAGCACTACGCCGGTGCGTTCCCGGCCTGGCTGGCGCCGACCCAGGCGGTGATCATGAACATCACCGACAAGCAGGCCGATTTCGCGGTCGAGGTCGAGCGGGTTCTCAACGAAAGCGGGTTCCGTGCCAAGTCCGACTTGAGAAACGAAAAGATCGGCTTTAAAATCCGCGAGCATACTTTGCTCAAGGTTCCCTATCTCTTGGTTATTGGAGACCGGGAGGTTGAGACTCGATCCGTTGCTGTGCGCACCCGCGAGGGTGTCGACCTGGGTTCCGTACCCCTCGAAAGCTTCTCTGAGATGCTCGCACAAGCGGTTTCCCGGCGTGGTCGCCAAGAATTGGAGTAATCATTATTAAGCGTGAAATGAGACAGGATAAGCGGACTCAACCGAAGGCCCCGATCAACGAGAATATCTCGGCTCGTGAGGTCCGGTTGATTGGTGCTGACGGCCAGCAGATTGGCGTCGTCTCGATCGAAGAAGCGCTTCGCGTTGCTGAAGAAGCCAAGCTGGATCTGGTGGAAATTTCCGCCGATGCGGTGCCTCCTGTCTGCCGCATCATGGATTACGGCAAGCACCTCTTCGAGAAGAAGAAGCAGGCTGCTCAAGCGAAGAAGAATCAGCATCAGCAGCAGATTAAAGAAATCAAGTTTCGTCCAGGGACGGAAGAAGGGGATTACCAGGTAAAGCTACGCAACCTGGTACGTTTCCTTAATGAAGGGGACAAGGCCAAGGTATCCTTGCGATTCCGCGGCCGTGAGATGGCCCACCAGGAGCTGGGCATGGAGCTGTTGAAGCGGGTCGAAGCCGACCTCGCTGAAATCGGCACCGTCGAACAGCATCCCAAGCTGGAAGGACGCCAGCTGATGATGGTCATCGCTCCCAAGAAGCGTAAGTAACCTCCCGGGCACTGGCAGGCCTGATGGTTATCAGTTGTTAATGAATGCGGAGTACTAAACATGCCAAAGATGAAAACCAAGAGTGGTGCAGCCAAGCGTTTCCTCAAGACCGCTGCTGGCTACAAGCACAAGCACGCTTTCAAGAGCCACATCCTGACCAAAATGTCCACCAAGCGTAAGCGTCAACTCCGCGGTAGCGAGCTGATGCATCCGTCGGACAAAGCAAAAGTCGAGCGCATGCTGCGCGTTCGTTAATCGGTCAAGATTCTAGAGGAAATTACTCATGGCTCGTGTTAAGCGTGGCGTTATCGCTCGTGCTCGTCACAAAAAAATTCTGAAACTCGCCAAAGGCTACTACGGCGCACGCTCGCGCGTGTTCCGCGTTGCCAAGCAGGCGGTAATCAAGGCTGGCCAATACGCCTACCGTGACCGCCGTCAGCGCAAGCGTCAGTTCCGCGCTCTGTGGATCGCTCGTATCAACGCTGGTGCTCGTCAGAACGGTCTGTCCTACAGCCGCCTGATCGCTGGCCTGAAAAAAGCTGCCATCGAGATCGACCGTAAGGTTCTGGCCGACCTGGCAGTGAACGAAAAAGCGGCGTTTGCTGCGATTGTCGAGAAAGCTAAGGCCATCCTGGCTTAAGTCCCCGACAATCACCGGGTTCGCCCGGTGCTGAACGTCACCGATAGGGGAAGGGCCTTGCGCTCTTCCCCTATTTCGTATCTGGAGTCTGTACATGGAAAATCTGGATGCGCTGGTCTCGCAAGCGCTTGAGGCCGTGCAACAAACCGAAGACGTGAATGCCCTGGAGCAGATTCGCGTTCACTACCTTGGCAAGAAAGGCGAGCTGACCCAGGTGATGAAGACCCTGGGCGACCTGCCGGCAGAGGAGCGCCCCAAGGTCGGCGCCCTGATCAACGCCGCCAAGGAGCGCGTTCAGGAAGCCTTGAACACCCGCAAGGACTCGCTTGAGCAGGCAGCACTGACCGCCAAGCTCGCGGCCGAGCGTATCGACGTGACCCTGCCGGGCCGCGGCCAGGCCTCCGGTGGCCTGCACCCGGTAACCCGCACCCTGGAGCGCGTCGAGCAGTTCTTCACCCGCATCGGCTACGGCATCGCCGAAGGCCCCGAGGTGGAAGACGACTACCACAACTTCGAAGCGCTCAACATTCCCGGCCACCACCCGGCCCGGGCAATGCACGACACCTTCTACTTCAACGCGAACATGCTGCTGCGTACCCACACCTCGCCGGTGCAGGTGCGCACCATGGAGTCCCAGCAGCCGCCGATCCGCATCGTCTGCCCCGGCCGCGTCTACCGCTGCGACTCGGATATCACCCACTCGCCGATGTTCCACCAGGTCGAAGGCCTGCTGGTCGACGAAGGCATCAGCTTCGCCGACCTCAAAGGCACCATCGAAGAATTCCTGCGAGTGTTCTTCGAGAAGCCCCTCGGCGTGCGTTTCCGTCCCTCCTTCTTCCCCTTCACCGAGCCGTCGGCCGAAGTCGACATGTCCTGCGTGATGTGCTCCGGCAAAGGCTGCCGCGTGTGCAAGCAGACCGGCTGGCTGGAAGTGATGGGCTGCGGCATGGTGCACCCGAACGTGCTGCGCATGTCCGGCATCGACCCTGAGAAATACCAGGGCTTCGCCTTCGGCATGGGCGTTGAGCGCCTGGCCATGCTGCGTTATGGCGTCAACGACTTGCGCCTGTTCTTCGACAACGACCTGCGCTTCCTCGCGCAATTCCGCTAGGTCGCAGCGTCCGAAACGAATCCCAGGAGTAAGAAGATGAAATTCAGTGAAGACTGGCTGCGGAGCTGGGTAAGCCCGCAAGTATCCCGCGACGAGCTGGTGGCTCGTCTGTCCATGGCCGGCCTCGAAGTCGACAGCGTCACCCCGGTGGCGGGTTCCTTCAGCGGCGTGGTCGTGGGCGAGGTGCTGAGCACCGAACAACACCCGGACGCCGACAAGCTGCGCGTCTGCCAGGTGAGCAACGGCAGCGAGACCTTCCAGGTGGTGTGCGGTGCGCCCAACGTGCGCCCCGGCCTGAAGATCCCCTTCGCCATGATCGGCGCCGAACTGTCGGACGACTTCAAGATCAAGAAGGCCAAGCTGCGTGGCGTCGAGTCCAACGGCATGCTCTGCTCGGCTTCCGAACTGCAGATCAGCGATGACCACGACGGCCTGATGGAACTGGCTGCCGACGCCCCCGTGGGCCAGGACATCCGCCAGTACCTCGGCCTGGATGACGTGATCATCGAGCTGGGCCTGACCCCCAACCGCGGCGACTGCCTGAGCCTCTCCGGCCTCGCCCGCGAAGTGGGCGCGCTCTATGCCGCTCCGGTCACCCGCCCGCAGGTTGCTGCCGTCGCGCCGGCCCATGACGAAGTGCGCCCGGTGGAAGTCTCCGCCCCGGCCGCTTGCCCGCGCTATCTCGGCCGCGTGATCCGCAACGTCGACCTGTCCAAGCCGACCCCGCTGTGGATGGTCGAGCGCCTGCGTCGCGCCGACGTGCGCAGCATCGATGCCGCCGTCGACATCACCAACTACGTGATGCTCGAACTCGGCCAGCCCATGCACGCCTTCGACCTCGCCGAAATCAACGGCGGCATCCGCGTGCGCATGGCGGAAGAGGGCGAGAAGCTCGTCCTGCTGGACGGCCAGGAAGTCACCCTGCGTCCCGATACCCTGGTGATCGCCGACCACACCCGCGCCCTGGCCATTGCCGGCGTCATGGGTGGCGAGCACAGCGGCGTCAGCGACAAGACCCGCGACCTGTTCCTCGAAGCCGCCTTCTTCGACACCATCGCCGTCGCTGGCAAGGCCCGTTCCTATGGCCTGCACACCGACTCGTCGCACCGCTTCGAGCGTGGCGTGGACTTCCAGCTCGCCCGCGAAGCCATGGAGCGCGCCACTGGCCTGCTGCTGGAAATCGTCGGCGGCGAAGCCGGCCCCATCATCGAAGCCGTCAGCGAAACCCACCTGCCCACGGTCGCCCCGGTGACCCTGCGTTCCGAGCGCATCGCCCAGATGCTGGGCATGGAAATGGATGCCGCCGAAGTCGAGCGCCTGCTCACCGCGCTGGACCTCAAGGTCACCGCCGACGGCGCTGGCCAATGGCGCGTTGAAGTGCCCAGCCACCGCTTCGACATCAGCCTGGAAGTGGACCTGATCGAAGAGCTGGGCCGCCTGTACGGCTACAACCGCCTGCCGGTTCGCTACCCGCAAGCCCGCCTGGCGCCGCGCGCGCGCGCCGAAGGCGCCGTCGAACTGCCGGCCCTGCGTCGCCTGCTGGTGGCTCGTGGTTACCATGAGGCCATCACCTACAGCTTCATCGATCCCAAGCTGTTCGAACTGTTCACCCCGGGCGTGAAGCCGCTGATGCTGGCCAACCCCATCTCCGCCGACATGGCGGCCATGCGCTCGTCCCTGTGGCCGGGCCTGGTCAGCGCGCTGCAGCACAACCTCAACCGCCAGCAGTCCCGCGTGCGCCTGTTCGAAAGCGGCCTGCGCTTCGTTGGCCAGCTCGAAGGCCTGAAGCAGGAGCCCATGCTCTCTGGCGTGCTCTGTGGCTCCCGTCTGCCGGAAGGCTGGGCCCACGGTCGTGACGGCGTGGACTTCTACGACGCCAAGGCCGACGTCGAAGCCATCCTCGGCGCCGCTGGCGACCTGGGCGCCTTCAGCTTCGTGCCCGGCGAGCATCCTGCCCTGCATCCGGGCCAGACCGCCCGCATCGAAAGGGAAGGGCGCCTGGTTGGCTTCCTCGGTGCACTGCACCCGGAACTGGCCAAGACCCTGGACCTGGATCAGCCGGTCTACCTGTTCGAGCTGGTACTGGCCGAAGTGATGCAAGGCAAGCTGCCGAAGTTCAGCGAACTGTCGCGCTTCCCCGAAGTACGCCGCGACCTGGCGTTGCTGGTGGATCGCGACGTGGCCGCAGAAGCCGTGCTCGCCACCATCCGCGAGGCCGCTGGCGAGTGGCTGACCGACCTCAGGCTCTTTGACGTGTATCAGGGAAAAGGTATTGATCCGCTTAGAAAAAGCTTGGCGGTCGGCTTGACCTGGCAGCATCCATCGCGCACTCTTACTGACGATGAGGTGAATAGCACGACGCAAAACATCGTCACCTCGCTAGAAGACAGGTTCAATGCCACGTTAAGGAAGTAGCGTATGGGGGCTCTGACGAAAGCTGAGATGGCTGAACGTCTTTACGAAGAGCTTGGCCTGAATAAACGGGAAGCCAAGGAACTGGTAGAGCTGTTCTTCGAGGAAATCCGTCAGGCGCTGGAGCATAACGAACAGGTGAAGTTGTCGGGCTTCGGCAACTTCGATCTGCGCGACAAGCGTCAGCGGCCTGGCAGAAACCCGAAGACAGGAGAGGAAATCCCGATCACGGCCCGCCGTGTAGTCACTTTCCGTCCAGGGCAGAAACTCAAAGCCAGGGTCGAAGCTTATGCTGGAACCGAGTCATAACGACGAGTTACCGCCCATTCCAGGCAAGCGTTACTTCACCATTGGTGAGGTGAGCGAACTCTGCGCAGTCAAGCCCCACGTGCTGCGTTACTGGGAGCAGGAATTTCCCCAGCTCAACCCGGTAAAGCGGCGCGGCAACCGGCGCTACTACCAGCGCCAGGATGTGCTGATGATTCGGCAGATCCGGGCGCTGTTATACGATCAGGGCTTCACCATCGGCGGGGCGCGCCAGCGCCTCTCCGGAGACGAAGCCAAGGAAGACACCACTCAGTACAAGCAGCTCATCCGCCAGATGATCTCCGAGCTCGAGGACGTCCTCCAGGTTTTGCGGAAGTGAAGATTCTTGAAAAAAACCTTCCACAATTCAAAAGCTTAATGTATAGTTCGCTCCGCTTCCGGTGATCCGGAGCAAGCAACAAAACGTCGGGGCGTAGCGCAGCCTGGTAGCGCACTTGCATGGGGTGCAAGGGGTCGAGTGTTCGAATCACTCCGTCCCGACCATATTCAGAGAAAGGCCGGTTCAGAAATGAACCGGCCTTTTTCGTATGCGTAATTTGGCCACGCAAGGACTTAGACGCAACGCTGAGTAATGCCGGTTTACTGCGTGTCCATCATTCATTGGTGAAGTCAGCGCTTCGAGTCTTTCTGCGGGCAATGGGCGAGCGCTTGATGGGAAGTCGAAAATGCTCGAAAGCGAAGACATGCCTCTTACCACTGATGTATCCCCGATCTTCATCGGCTGGGATGTTGGTGGCTGGAACTGCGACAAGAACCCCGCCAGCCGCGATGCTCTGGTGGTCATAGATTCCCAACGTCAAATCACGGGAAAGCCGTGGCGCGGCAATCTGCGCAGATGCATCAATCAGTCAGGCAATACATCAGAGTTCATTGGCAAGCTTCTTGAGCTGTGTGAGCTGGATTCCACTGGCTTCGTCGCGGCGCCAGCGGTGTTGGCCATCGATACGCCCCTTGGATTCTCCAGCGCCTTCATTGATCTGATCATGCAGGGTAGGGCGACCGGCCCGATCGAGAACTCTTCGAGCAACCCTTATCTGTTCCGGCACACCGAGCGCTTCCTCTTCGAGCGGGGGCTTAGCCCGCTCTCGGCAGTCAAGGACATGATCGGTAGCCAGGCGACCAAGGGCATGCATGTGCTCGCTCGCTTCGCTCCCTATATAGAGCGCTGTGGCGTGTGGACGGACAACCAGCACCTACGCGTCATCGAGGCCTACCCAGCCTCTGGCAAGCGCTCCACGGTGATGCGTGATTTGCTGCAGTGCTATGGTCGTCCGCCGCAGCTGGGGCATGTCGATCAGTGGGATGCGTTGGCCTGTGCTCTGATCGCCTGGGTATTCCACTTCAAGCCGGAGCTACTCGCGCAGCCTTGTGCAGATGCGCCCGAAAGAGAGGGCTGGATCTTTGTTCCTGCCGATGGGCTCACCGCTCAGTCCGAAAAGTAGTCGCGTGCCGGCTAATACCGGCCGCATTTCTCGATGCGGAAGAATTACTCCAGTCGCGCCCTCAGATACTCAGCCGTCTCTGCATCCGTGCAGTACACGTAGCACCCCTTCATCCCACGCGTCATAAGCGTCCGGTACGTGTTCTTGATGATCAGGTCCGTCTCCTGCTTGGCCAGGTCCGGATGCTCCTTCATCAGTTTTTTGTACCCACGAATAGACTTGTCGTGCTTGTCCCGCTGGTCCGGTGCGGTGAAGACTTGGCCGTTCCTCACGAACAGGTCGGGGCCAATGATTACGCCAATGTAATCGACCTCCAGCCCCTGGCAGGTATGGATACAGCCCACTTGCTCAATCGAGTTCTCGGCGATGATCCAGAGGCTTCCATCTTGGTCGAGATTCCATTGGCGCTTGTAGTTGTCACCGATGACGATGTCGTGCTCCGTAGGATCTTTCTTGCTGCGCCAGGGCCAGCAGTAGCCCGCGACCACGCGCGCCTTGTTGCCGTTGTTCTTCGCTTCCACAGCGGCATGGAGAGCTTCAGGGGTATCGAACACCTTGAATTCGTACTCGTTGCCGTTGAGCTGCTTGTTGGCGGTAGAGCGGATATCGAGAACGTCATCCAGCCAGGCTAGGTAGCCGTCCGAGCCGCTGCAGCGGAACTGCGAAGCGAGGTTGTACTCCTCCACCGCCGCGCCTTTGGCCATTGCGAATTTTCGGATGGATTGCTTGCTGCCAATGTCGCTGAGTGTGACGCGCTGATCCTCATCAATGAAGAAGATCGTGCACTTGGATGTATCGATCAGCTCCTTGATCTGGTTTTCTCCCAGGTTGCCATAGAGGCCACTCTTTTCATTTAGGCGGTGGGCCTCGTCGACTATCAGCATGTCGAAGCTATTCGATTCTGTATCGATGAAGGCGCCCGAGCCAGTGAACAGGTACGAGAACTTGCTACGTGTGATCGAACCGACCAGCTTCGATTCATACACCTTCCGGGGCGCCGCGTTCTTGGAAACGTACTTGCCCACCAGGCCGAGTGAGGTGAGGTGAACGAGTAGGTTGATCGCGAGCACTGTCTTTCCCGTTCCTGGGCCGCCTTCAATGATCAACACCTTAGGCTTCTCTGCGGATGCTGACTTGGCGGCTGCAACTGCAGACTCGTAGACCTCCTTTTGATCATCGATCAGCACGAACTCCGGTTGAGCCTTGAGCAGTCCCTTCAGCGAGTCCGCCAGGGCCTTGGATGGGCGGATCTTCCCGTTCGCCAACTCGTACAGGACTTCTTTGGAGTCGCCACATTTGATGTGCTTCTTGATGAAGGCACGCAGGCGTTCCAGTTCGTCTTTTCCTTTGAGGAAGAGCGGTGCTTTATCGATGTAGGCCTTGTAATGGGGAGAGTCGATCACGCCGTCCTGCACATAGTTGTGCAGATAGGCGCAGGGTCGTACGGCGATGCCCTTCTCGTAGACGGCCTCATTGAACCCTTCCAGCAAAGACGCATAGGACCAGGCCTGATAAGAGGGGTGCACTACCTCGTGCTGCCCATGGCCCAGAGCGGTCTTCACGATAGCGTCTTTGCTGGTGGCGGTGATTTTGTCCCACTGCTTCAGTTCGACGAGCACGGCATGCTTGGCACCTGACTCATCGTGTCCGGTAAGGGTAACGTCGATACGTTTCGAGGTTTGCGGGATGTGCAGCTCGATGGCCAATCCGGCGTCATCGGGGACTCCCTCATCACGCAGCACCTTGGCCATATAGCCAAGGGAGCCTTTCCAGGAATTGACCTCAGCTTTAGCGACTTTTTTTCCGGTCGCAGCCTTGAAGCTATGGAGGATCACTTCCTCAATGTCGTCATTATCGTGATCGCGGAGGAACTGCTTCTTGGTGGCTTCGTAAACGATCAACTTGTGTCTTCCTTGGCAAACGTCCGGATTAGATCTGGTCGTACTTCTTGCTCGTGTTCCAGGCCTTTTCGACCGGGTACTTCTCGCCGTTCAGCCGCAGCTTCTGAGCAGCCGCCGCATTGAGGTCGACGCCCAGTACCGAGGCCAGCCGCACCACGTACATCAGCACGTCGGCCAATTCATCCTTCACGGCTTGGGCCGTTTCCGGATTTCGTGCGGCCTCTTTTGAAGCGTCTTCAGTCATCCACTGGAAGATTTCGGTGAGTTCGCCCACCTCTCCGCTCAGGGCCATGGCCAGATTCTTCGGGGAGTGAAACTGGGCCCAGTTGCGGTCATTGGCGAATTGCTCAAGCTTTTCGGCGAGCTGGGATACGTCGACCAGAGGGGAGGGCGGAGTGGATGCGTTCGTCACTTGGGTGTCCTGTGATGTCCTGATCAGGCAGCAGGGGGTAACGGGTCTGCGTTGTGCCTGGATTGCTTGAGCTCGACACCATACGTCCTTCAGACGAAGTGAAAAAGTATGTAGGCCCTTTTCAGTCGTCCTCAGAAGTGAATTTGCATATCAGATGGCCATTATCTGGCTGGAAATCATGGACTTAGAGCTCTCGCGCTAGGTGGGGACGAGGTCTACAGGACGTTGGCGAGGTGCTTACAGAGCTTGATTTCATGTAGGACAAGGCCGAAAGTTGATGGGGATTTCTATTGCAAGGATGCGCAGCCAGTGCCCCAGCTTTCCCTCCTGAAGAGCCCGGCCGCCGTACAGGCCGCAATGGACGAGTTTTCGCAATTGGGGCGGGCGGCCTTCCTCAAGCAGTACGGCTTCGGTAAATCCAGGGACTACCTGGTTCGCAATCCCCGGACAGGGGAGCACTGCGACTCCAAGGCGATCGTCGGTGTCGCCTTCGGCAAGCAATTCCCCAATCAAGGTGTACTGGGTCCGGAGGAGTTCTCCGGCGGCGAGGCGACCGTGGTGCCTCTTCTCCAGTCGCTGGGCTTCGAGGTGATTCGCATCGGAGAGGACTGGACGGAAGACGAAGTCCAGTCGACGGTCGCGGACTACTTCGAAATGCTGCGGCTAGAAGCTGATGGTCTGGCCTACAACAAGTCCCAGCACAACGAAGCTTTGCGCAATCGGCTCAATGGGCGCAGCAAGGCATCCGTAGAGCTTAAGCATTCGAACATTAGCGCCGTGCTCGCTGGGCTTGGGCTGCCCTTCATTCAAGGTTACAAGCCACGTGGAAACAGCCAGCTGCTGCTACGTAAGGCTGTGCAGGACTATGTTCTGCAGCATCCGGCTGTTGTCGGCAAGATCGTCGATGCGCTGGAGGAGGTGAAGTCCCCGGCTGAGAAAACCTATTCCGCCGTCGTGGTCGATGCGCCCATCAGGGAGGCGCGACAGAAGATCGTTGTACCGACATCTCCTCGCCAGCGCCTGCCACGCAAGCTCGACTACGCCGCGCGGGACGAAGCCAACCGCAAGTTAGGCCGGTCCGGTGAGCATTGGGTGCTCGGGTACGAACAACACCGATTGACCGAGATGGGCCATCCGGAACTTTTCCAGCGTCTGGACTGGGTTTCCGAAAACCGGGGCGATGGCGCCGGCTACGACATCCTTTCGTTCGAGAGTCAGGACCTGCATCGCTATATAGAGGTCAAGACCACGAATGGCGGCATTGCAGCCTCTTTCGTCCTAAGCCACAACGAGCTGGAGTTCTCCCGGGAGGTAGACGAGCAGTTCTATCTCTATCGAGTGTTTCAGCTCAGCATCGACCCGAGGCTATTCATCTTGCGAGGGGATTTGTCGAAGCAGCTCTATCTGAAACCGCTGGACTTCAGGGCTAGCTTTCGCGAGCACTTTGGGTAAGCGAGGGGGCGAATTAGACAGCCAGCTTTCGACCCATTATAGGTCGGTGATGGTAGGCAGAAACCAGCCAAAAGCGGACGTATTGGCACTAGGCACTGCTGCCCGATATGAGGTTCAGAGGTGCTCGCACAACTAGGCGCGATTCAGTCATTTCCCTCATTACAGGTGCATCTGTCCTGCATTTCACAGTATATGTCGGCGGGCCATTCCTCATTGAGGGGAGGGGCAGAATGCGAGTTGCCCTAGGGATTAGATACCTGTTTCAGTAACCCCTAGCCCGTCGACCGCACCTATTCGATACTAACCACTCTCGTAGAATCTAAATGCCCACTAAACGCCCTCAAATCGAAATCGCTGCTGACATCGGCGAGCTGCTGCTTCACTCGAAGGCATTACGGCCGCTAACCCCCGAGCAGACGGCGGAGCTGACACGCATTTCGAAGTACGACGTCTCGACCTATTCGGAGGAAGATGTCCGGGCGGAGATCATTGACCCCGTTATCCGAGTCTTGGGCTATGCCAAAGAGACCTATTTCTCCACGCAGCGTGAAAAGCACCTAAAGGTAGCCGACGGCGACCTGTTCATCGACTACCGAATGACTTTGTGGTCGCAGGCTTTTTGGGTCATTGAGGCTAAGAAGGTCAAGCGCAAGTCGCTGAAGTTCACCTCTGCGGAACTGCAACAGGCGCTGCTATATTCTGTGCATCCGGAAATCGACGCTGCTCTGGTTGTGCTATGTGACGGGCGAGTATTTGAGGTGTATGACCGCGATGAGAGTGTCACTCAGCCAGCTGCGCGTGTGGAGGTCAAGAACCTGCCGGAGCAGTTCCACGTGCTTCAGGCCCTACTCGGTCCGTGGCAGGCCTGGTTCTTCCAGAAACGGCGCGCTCTTAGAGTGGCCAGCCGCGTCCTACAGCTGGAGATGACGCCTGGCAGAATTGATGAGTTTTCGGATGCCATGCAGCGGCGGGTGCAGGACGCGCGTGCAAAGGTGTACGACAACTGGCGCAAGGTGAAGCCCTCCACTGACGAGAACGCGCAATGGCGCAGCGAGCTTGAAAAAGCATCTATTAGAGACATTGTCGCGACCGAGTTCTTTTCGGGCCAGACAGCGGCCGGCCTGGGGGTTGTCGCCAAGTCTCTGGTGAAAAAGTCGAAGCCGGGCGCATTCGAGTTGATGTACGCGATGTTTCCGGACCATCCCGAGAACTTGAACGACCAATACGTGGCGCAAGCTCTACGAACCCTCATCGAGTTCGAGAAGTCAGGACGTGAGGTCGGTTGGATGCCTGCCTGGCTGGGCGCACATCAGCGCGGTACAAATTTGGAAGCGCCGATCAAGAAGCTTATTTCACTTTCGCTCACGGCCTTTGAGGCTGCGCCGGAGTTCAGAGCCGTGCTTCAGTTTGCAGCGTGTGCGCGAAGGCTGTCGAAGATTTCGATGGCGCTCATCCCGACATTTGCGCAGTTGGGCCATATCCGCCACCAGCAAGTGCGCCACTTTTTTGATGAGTTCGACTATGCACAGTTCATGTCAAGCCCTGAGGGGCATAACCTCCGGCAGCTTGACGTGCACGCATATCTGCTCACCGAGCGGTTCGTGCATGGGTGCGCCGACAAGCAGCGTGGCCGCTTCAATTTCAATCGGGCGCATACGCTGCTGAAAGACTCATGGAATACTGAACGTCTGCTCCTTGGTGACGGCGCTGAATATTGGAGGGGCCTAGATGGCCGGGGACTTGGGGACGAGATTCAACCTACGGAGCACAACTGGGTCGACTACGATTCTTTGGGCCACATCGTGCTGTGCGTGTTGAAGGACATCCCTGAATGGCGCGAATACGCACTCTCCAATCACCGCGATGACGTCCAGCAGATCGCGGCTTGCGGCTCATGGGCAGCTCGTGAAGTTTTGGGGATTGCACAAGATGTGCAGGTGCCACGCTTGTCGGATACCGATAGCGCCAAGCGGTTCTTCGATGGCGACATCGCGCTTTTCACGGCGCTACGGGACGCTTACTGGAACCGGAAACCACGGACTTGAGTCGTCAAGCTGGGGTAGTTTGATACCGACCATATCGGGCCGGAACTAGCCGATCAGCCAAGAAATTTCGCACCTGCCTAAATAACTTGCCCGCTTGGAAGCGTTAAACAGCGCATTCCAACCAGCGAGGTGGGGTGGGGTGGGTAACCGTGCATAGCGACGGTCGACGTAAGGCCGTCACTAACCGGCCAATAGCGGTCCTTGTCATAGAGCATTGTGCGATTTGGGCAGTTATTAATTCATGGGTAAAATGGAGGATAAGCCAAGTCACACGCAGTCATTGTGCACGGCAATGATAAAGCTGTTTCACGGCGTATTGAATTAAGCGTTGCCAATGGAGGCTATATGATTCGCAAAGCATCGGAACTTCTTGGGGAGTTTATTGAAGTCGAAAAAAGAAAGCTCGATGGATTTGATATGCCTCATATGCCGACTCTTGGCACTGCCTATGAAGAGATTACGAAGCAAGGTATATATCAAGACTTTGCTATTCCCAAGCACTTAGATTTGCGGGTTGTTTCGGGTTTTATCTCTATTGGAGGTGAAATGCTGGCTGAGCAAATAGATTGCATGTTGGTCCATGGTGAGGGAGAGAGATATGGACTTACGCAGCAGCATAAGTATGATATAAATAATGTGCTTTGTATTTTTGAAGTTAAGAAGAATTTAAGAAAGGCTGATTACGTTGATGCCATGCAGCATTTGGCCAAAATTAGAAGAAAATTTGCTGATAATTTCGAAGAGCGATTGATTAATGAAGGGTATAGGCCAGACATTACCAATGCGCGCCGACGTTTCTCTCAGCTGACTGGTAAAGTTGGGCCTGAGGAATACCTTGATATACACCACTTATCGAAAGTCGATGGCATATTGTTTTATGCGCTTGTTCAAGAGTCGTTGTCGCCGATTACGATAATTCATGGTTACGAAGGATATAAAACCGAGAGCGGTCTTAGAACTGCATTTTCAGATATTCTTGAAGAGGCTTGGAAGAATGGAGGTGGTTGGGGGATCCCAGGCATCCCCACACTTGTCACATCTAATAATTTTTGTCTCGTTAAAGGTAGCGGTATTCCATTTTTAGTTGTGCAGAATAAAAATGAGTGGGTCTCGGTATTTTCTACCAGACACAATTCAGCAAAATTGATTTTAGAATTGATTTGGTCAAAAATTAGCGAATATTTTAACGCCAAAATGCCTTGGGATGATGGGCTACACATGGATAGTGTTCAGCCTCTATTGATTGCGGAAGCCAAGGAGATCGATGGTGCGGCGGGTTGGGCTTATAGAACAGAAGAATTTAAGGAAAAATACATGGTGCGAGGCGATGATAATTTGTGGTCGCCTTCGGGTATAGGCAAAGCTGAAATATCTGCAATAAATATAATGGCGATGCAAGGAGGATATCTTCCCCTGGACGGCGGCGTGAGTGAGTATTTAACTCGAAATCACGGTGTAACTATTGAGCAAGTTGCTGAGGCTTTAATCTTGACTCGACAGTTTATGCGTGATGGGGAATACATCAGGCCAATACATCCAAAAACGTATGTGATCACCAATGACGATGAGACAGGGTTTGTCGCGTCGGAGATTGAGCGTTTTGATTTGTGGTGCGCAGAAAATGAAATTGAGCCTCACTATATGTCAATTTATTTTATGGGCGAATAGGCGAGCGACTGCTATTGGCCGATTCTGTTGAAAAACTCCCTTCGAGATTTCTGCCCACAAAAATGCATTGCTTACGCTCAAATCTGAGCCACTTCCGGGGCAGAACTGCCTTGGATTTCACGTAGCAACGCGCGAATCAGCCGCTTTTGGGCCTATGGGCAGGCGACTCTGGCCAACACCGCCTTTTTCAACAGAATCGGCCGGTCTCTGCCCGTCGTGACCGGCAGAGGTCGACCCGAAGCTGCCGGTGGGTCATTCAGCAGAAAACGCGTCGCAAGCTTTGCCAAGTTCGTCAGTGCTTAAGGAGTTCGTCTTGGATTCAGTCTCGGCGAACACGCGAGCATAAGGTTTCGAAGCCCGCAGCTTTTTAAGGAAATCTGCATCCGCCTCTCGTAGGAAGTGGGCGCGCAACGCAGAGTATTGCGCGCGCATGTCAGGATTCACCGACGAACACCTGGCTTCGAAAAAGTCATATGGCGCAATAAGTGAGGCCGATGCTTCGTCAATGCACCCGTCATCGGTACATAGTAAAGTTGCAGTGGCTACTGTGACCCAAAGCATCGGTAAGCAAGCCAAGATTTTCAGAGTGTTTTGCATCGGTTGTTCTTGATTTCAGTGATGGAGCTAGCGCGCCGCTCACAATAAATAGACACCATTTGGTGTGATAATAATTTTCTGCAGCCTGGTGGACAGAATTCTCTTCGCCTCTCGCATCCTGCTATCTAGATCGGGCTTTTCGACAGCCAGGTGAGTCGCTGAAGGGGGCGCACCATGGAACGGAAGCCAATTCTTCCCGGCCAATCCCGGCATCAGACCAAGCATGGCCACTAATAAGCCACCACTCCATCCACCGGCAGTCCCTGGCCGATCTCTGCCAGTTGTGACCGGCAGACGTCGGCACGAAGTGGCCGACCAGAAGCTGCTGATTAGAGTGGAAAAATAAATCTGTCCGCCTTTCATTTCAATGCGTGCAGAATGTAATTCAGCTTGATTTAAGTTGATCTGTTGGTATGTTGCTTTTGATATTTTTCGTTCGGTATTCTGTTGCAGGAGGGCTTGTGGATTGCTTCTGGTTTAATGTGGATTTCGCGGGGTTCATACTCTGATAGCCGTGCGCTCTAATAGGTAGAGACTGTTCAATAATAGAAGCTCCGCCAACTCCTTTTTCTGATCTTCAATAATTTCGTTATGAGCTCTACGATTTCGGTAAGCTTGATAGACGCTTACGAACAGGTTCGCCCGTCCAGCTTGTTCGTTTGGGTCGATGTCAGGCCAACCCAAAAGCGGCGGCGATCCTCGAAACGCAGCAGAAAAGAGTTTGGAACCTGCGCCAGATAGTCCTGTTCGATTCCTGATGAGGGATTCAAGACGAGAATAGCCCGTTAGTAATTGAGCATTCGCATCCTTGAAGAAGTGAATGGCAAGGTCTGCAATACGATCATCAATAATTCCAAATGGAATAACTGGACTGAACGAGCGTAGTGTGTTGGTTGGGAGAGCTTCATGCGCTCCTACATTGTAGATGTACTCGTAGAGTCGCGTCGGAAGAACTGCAATGGATTTTTGTAAATCCATCAAATCTTGCGGTGTCACGGTGGCGGTTAAGATTCTGTCTAATACTCTGGATGGCACTATGTGCTCTTCGATATGAAGATCGAAAGATTTCATAAGAAGTAATGCCGATGCAAATCCTCTCGGCCCTTCGCCTTGATAGCCGGAAGTGAATCCTGGCCTGATAAAAATTAGCTCTTGTGTTTCTGTTGTAATGAGAAAGGCGTGTCGGACAGGTGATCCGCTCTTCTCGGTCAGTACCCTCACGAGATTAATTTGGGGCCTCTGCTGAATTAGTACCCGCAAGGCCTCTAGGCAGGGCTGGGTGTATTCCGTTCCGAGATACTGTATCGCCTTGCCTGACTCTCTAAATATAAACCTAGAAAGCATTTGTGGACTCCTATTCCATGGAATGCGCCAGAGTATTTCTTGTAGAAAATGCTCTTTCTACCGCATTGTGCCTCAGGGTATCGCTATGCCAAGGGCATTGAGCGTAGGCGTATCCATCCTTCCATTGATTTGCAGGCCTGAGTCCATTTGGAATGCCATCAACGCCCCTCTTGTTCCTTTCCCCATTACCCCGTCAAGGGGACCTGTGTAGTACTGTTTGACCATCAAAGCCATCTGCACGCGCATTACTAACTGAGATAAATCGTCAGCAGCGGGTCTTGTACGTTGGGCGCTAGGTGTGGTGCTTTGGCTGGTTGAAGGAGATGAGAATCCAGAGCTGTAGCCGGAACCGGCCCCATCACTTGTCCCGCTGCTTGAGCTTGGGCTGCTGTAGACCCTGCTTGGGGTTGTGCTTGTAGCTGCTGGCGACGTGTAAACGCGCGGTGCGCTATAGCCACTTGACCCGCTGTAGTGCGAGCTGTGGGAGCGGTGTGAGCTGTGTGAGCGGTGGGAACTGTGAGAGCGGTGCGCGGCGTAGATGTTCTCGGCATTCTCGGCATTCAAGGTGTTCTTGAAAACCGGTGGCTCGTCACTGGCCCGCTGGGTAAGGTTGTCCAAGACCAAGCTGTGCTGGTTCGCCTGTGCAAGCGGGGCGCTGACTACCGGAATTAGGGCCATGGTTTGGCCGATAAACAGCTTCCAGCGATCAAGTAGTTTCATGGGACACTCCTTGTGTACGCGATGAGGTCTTCTTGTTGTAGTGCGCGAATTCCGCGGCTTTGCCAGCGCTGCGAATGGGATTTGAAGAAGCCTGCGCAAAGTTCGGTTGCCGAGCATTCGGAGCACTCATCAATGAAGAGATTTTTCCAATCCGAGATGCTCTTCCGGTAGAAAGGCATTAGCGAGGGATCAAGTACGCACAAGGGCAGGTTGTATAACGAAACCGGAATGCCCCTGATATCGAGAAAGTGGCAAGCATTGATCAGCGCATCCTGGTAGTCGAGTGGGTCGATCCAGAGTTCGTCATGGTGCTTTTTGGCAAGTCCGGTATTCTCGATGCCCATCAGGGCAACATGCTCCACGAAGGGCAGGTTTCTGAAGATGAAGTGCGCTAGTTCGGGGAGACGTGGAATCGTTAGACGACTCAACACCACTCGGATCTCGATTCTCTGACTTGCTCGGGCAAGGTTGTAAATGCCTTGCATCGTCTCACTGAAGGCTCCCTTTGCCTGTACGACGTAGTCATGTTCGTGCGCCGTATCGGCATAAAGCGGAATGCCCCAAGTCACATTGGGATGGCCAATGTGCTTGAGGTCGGCAATCCAATCGGGAGCGCTGAGCAGTCTGCCGTTGCTCAGGATATGTATCGATTTCTCGGGAAGGATTGCTTTCGCTTTAGCCAGAACCGCGAGGAGACCTTCCTTGTATATCGTCGGCTCCCCACCGCTGATCCCTAGCTGTTCTTCGACCGGGTCGATCAGATCGATGAGGTGAAGATTTTCCTGAACGTGCCATTCATCCTGGACATCTTTTGGCGGCTGCGAACACATGAGGCAAAGGCTGTTGCAACGGTCGGTCATGAACAGCAGATTACTGTCGGCCCCGCGCCGGTATAACACTCGGACTACATTGGTGCCGGGCGTGACGGCAATTACATCGCCGGGCTGTACAACCCGAGAGTCCCTTGGGCTTGACAGAATCACCTTGTCCTTGGGTGGCTCCGGGAGCTTTCCTTCACAAGTCAAAAGTCCCCCGAGTGGGGAGCTGAGCAACTCCTTCCGGCTAGCCGTTGGCGATGTATCCAGCCACAGCATAAGATCATTGAGCGTCGAATAGCCTGCACAGACTGCTGGACCCTTCTCGATTAGTTCGGAAAGGGATATGACCTTGAATAGTCTGGGCTTGTCCAAGTTATGGATTTCAAACTGAGTGTCCAGGCGCAACATGATCAGCCTCTGTAACCCGGCGAGGAGAGGTCGCGGAGTGAACGCCTTGTCAGCCATGACAAAAGCACTCGTAGGGTCTGGCCATCGCCGTCACGCAACATCTCAAAGAGATACGTGAGTAGCGCCATGTTCTTTTCACAAAAAGAACTGAATGTGCGGTTGCCGATTGGGTCGCCCTGGCGCGCGAAGTGCTCGATGGGGTCGGCGCCGCAATAGGGAACGAACGCACAATCCGAGCAGCCCGGGAGACTTTCGGCAACGCCTGCGGATAACAACAGGTCAATTACGGGGGAGCGAAGAAGACTCGTAAGCGGCTGTTCAACACTTCCAAGCTTTAGGCCGTCCTCGCCCATTTCGAGCAGCATTCGGGACTCATCCGAGGGATAAACATTGCCGTCGTAGTTGTAAATTAGGGTTCCCACGCCAGCCCCGAGCGGCGATCGCAGGTCCACATAGCCAGAGGCGAAAGGCGTCAGGATGTTAGTCAGTAGCAGCGACGTATAGCTTTCGGAGAGATAGCTTCCCTGGATGTTCACTTTGATCAGGTAGTCCAAAGCTTCCTTAAAGAACTGGACATAACGGCTCATCGGATAGTCGAGCCTAGCGCTCGACTTCTTGGCGAATCCATATGGACTCAGTGGCCGAAGTGAAATGCTGTTGAACCCTCTCAGTACGTACTCGTCGATGATCTCCTGGGGGTGATGCAGGCTTTTCTCGGTAAGAGTGGTCAGCGCGGAAACTGCATCGTGACCCAGTGTCGAGCGGATCCATTCGATTCCGTGCAGCGTCCTTTCATAGGAGTCCCTACTCGGTATGGGGCGGTTGGCGTTATGCAGAAAGGCCGGGCCGTCCAAGGAGGTGGAAAATTGAATGTCGTGCTGTCGAGCGAATTCGATGATTGAATCGCTCAAGTGATGCAGTGTGCTGCTGATGACGAATTTTATGTCGCGCTTTTCGTGTTCGTTCCGTGCACTGACTTCTTCCACCACTTGTTGAATTCTGTCAAAGGCGAGTAGAGGCTCTCCTCCCTGAAACTCGACTGTGAGCACTTGCGAGGGGGATTCGAATAAGCGGTCCACGGCATGACGGGCGTGCTCTGCGCTCATATCGTGTCCGTTCCCAGCCAAGGGCGCTCTGGAAACCTGGCAGTACTGGCAGGTGTGATTGCACCGCAGCGTGACGACAAACAAGTGCAATGCCGGCCCGCCGAATAAGAACGACTTGCGGCTCCTGAACTGAGCGGCCATTTCTGGCAAGGGGTCATGCCTCGTCGGCTCGTAGATGAAGTGGCGAGCTAGCAGGTCCTTGTACAGCGAAGAGGCCGGATCAAGCTGTCGGTGAACGATCTTGGGAAGCTGGTCTTCGGTGATGAACAGGTACTCGCCTGTATCTGAGCTTATGAGAACGTACTTCTCATGGCCGCGCCCCAATCGGATGAATCGAAAGGGCAAAAGGCGATAGGGGGTATCCCTGGCGATGAGCGCAGCGCCCACGTTCAAACCCCGCACTCTTTTAGAGCTGCTTTGGCGAGCAGCTCGCGAAAGCCTTGTGTTTCCTTCTGGATCAAATCTCTCAAGGCAAAATCATTTAGAGTCCGAATCACCAAGGTACGGGCTTCATCTGAGGAGTTGCATTCGGTCTTATCTGCGTTCGAGCGGGAAGGGGATATGTCCAAAACCAGGAGCTGTTCCCGGCGGGAAAGAAGAACCGAGAGCGGACCCGCCAGCGCATAGATGGTTCGTTGAACCGCGCTTATCGAGTAGATGCTTTCATCCAGTTCGATAGAAAACTGCCAAGACATGTAGGAATCCATTCCGAGAAACTGAATGGGTGGATGATGCCTGAATAGACCGGCATATTGCCATCACATCTGTAGGGATATTCCGACGGCCTGCAGTGGCGATTAGCTTCGCGCTTCTACTGCGGGGCTGAGGGGCAGGGCTGTTTTCAGTACGAGCGTCGGCTATTGGCTGTGGACCCATCCAATTGGGTCGCTGAAAGCATTGATGCCTACGGTTTGTTAGCGCTCCAGATCAGCACCGCTTTGGCGTGAACGTTCACCTCGTCCATAGCCACAACTCGAGTCTTGTGAGTCGGGTTATCCGAAATCAGCTCCAGCTGATTGGTGCCGGCAAGTTGCAGGCGCTTGATGAACAGGTGACCTGCCCAAGTGACGAGGTAGACCCCATCACCCGCGTATTTACTGATGCCGCGATCTAGCAACACTAGGTCTTTGTCGTTGATGGTCCTTTCCATCGACTGCCCCCAGGCGGTGATGACGGAGAGGTTGGCAGGTGAGCTGTAGTCGATTCCCAGCTTTTCCAGTTGCTGCTCGCTGACCGTGATAGTGCGGACGAACTGGGAGTAATCGACCGGCGCTTGACCGTGACCTTCGGTATTCAGGTCGTATGGGGAGATCAGGAGATCGACGGGAAAGACCGTTTCGTGGGGATTGCCATTCCGCCTTGGCGGTTCACCCTTGCCCGACAGCAGCCAGTCGACAGTTGTGTCGTAGCCTTCGGCGAGAGCGATCAGATTCTCGTTCCTGATGTTCTCGGTATCACCCACATACCACCGACGCACCGCTTCGTAGCTCACCTTGCAGGTATCGGCGATATCTCGTTTGACGTTACGGGCACCGAGGTTTGGCTTCCTTGCCAGCACAAGCTTGGTGATGCGGTCAGTAGTTTTCATGGCCAGCAATCTACAAGAGCGCTTGACAATCATAATTGTGTTGTATATGCAATTATGGTTGTATTGGTGGCTTAATTTGCTGGCAGGGAGAGATCGACCGATGCACGGACAGCTCACCGAATGGACCCGAGACGTTGCCGACGTCCTGACCCAACCTCCCGGCCAGCCCCAACTGCAGGCGTTGACCAGCTGGCTACAGCGCCTCGGCTTCGTCGATCACTTCGTGCTGTTCATCTACGAGGGGCGCTATCTGCCGCTGTCGCTGTTCGACACCTTCCCGGCGCACCTTCGGCATTTCTTCGTGCACGAGTACCAGGCTGGGCCCTATCGGCTGGACCCGTTCTACCTAGCCAGCCAGGGCGGCCAGGCGGATGGATTGCACAGCATGCGGAGCCTGGCGCCCCGGCGCTTTTATGCCAGCGAGTACTTCCGCAGCTATTACCGTCGCTTGGGCCTGTGCGAGGAGCTGGGCTTTTTCACCTGCCTGGAAGGCCAGGGCAGGGCGGTGCTGTCGCTGATGCGGCGGCGGGGAAAGCGGTCGTTCAGCGAAAAGGAGCTGCGGCTATTTCGCAGTGCGGTACCGGTGGTGGATGAGGTGGTGCGTTCGGCTTGGCAGGCGCATCGGCCGAAGGAGCAGCGGGTTGCCTATGAGCTGGATGAGCGGGTGCGCCATGTGTTCGATCAGTTTGGGCAGGGTGTATTGAGCCCTCGTGAACGTCAGGTCGCACGTCTGGTATTGCAGGGGTACACCAATAGCTCGATTGCGGAGTTGCTGGGCGTCCAGCGAGGGACGGTGAAGGTCCACCGCAAGAACCTCTACGACAAGCTGGAGATAGGCAGTCAGGCGGAGTTGCTGGCGGTGTTCATTCGGGAGTTGAGGGGGCCTGGCATTGCCGGGGAGGTCCGGCCGGTCTGAGGTTGTTGCTTAGGGCTATTTACGTCGCCCAGTTGTCCGCGTTAGCTTCCGTCGTGGCTTTGTGCCACGCATGGATGCACCGAGGAACCACGAATGGCGCGACGCTCCAGATCTTCCCCCCTTGAAGACCTTATTTCTCTGGCCAGCCTGCTGCCCTGGTGGCTAAGCCTGTTGATCGCCGCGGTCTCCTGGTTTCTGCTTCACGGCTATGCATCCAGTCCGCCTCCGACTGCGGTGAATCCCAGCCAGATGGCGTCCGCCATGTCAGGCGCGGCTTTCCGGGGCTTGGCTATGGTCGGCCAGTACTTCATTCCCTTCGCCTTTGTCTGTGGTGCCATCGGCTCGGTCGTTGGCAGGGCCAAGCGCAAGCGGTTGATCGAGGATGTCGCACGGCGATAAAACAGCTCTGGATCGAAACTGTCGCCTGCACAGTGAGTGCACTGCGGCCTTCATCGCTGGTGGGGACTGGATGATTTGCAAAAATTGCTGAAAATCCGGAACGCCACCCGCATCGGGATTGGGTGGCGAGGTGCATTAACTATCAGGCTTTTCCTGCTCCCTGGCCTGATAGATCTGTTGTACAACAGGATCGTCCAAGCTCTCGTAGGAAACCTCAAGATCCAGCCCGTCCAGTCCATTAATTCCGCCGATCAGCTCAGGCCACTCATCCCTATCAGAAATCTCGGTAACGAATGGAGCTAGGTAGCTATCCAAGTGCCCCTTGGCTGGATGCTCGATCTCCAGGCTCAAGGCCTTCAGGTAGTCGAGCTTTCGAGTTTTTGCCCACTCAATGGCGAAGCCCGAGCGGTAGCAAAGCTCCATGTACACCAGGAGCAGAGTGCGACCGTTGCCGTCCAGGAATGGGTGAGCGAAGGCCAAATTACCCATTACGCCGCCGGGCTTAGCTCTAAATTGATTTCGATCGGACGCTAGCTGGAGGGCGTAATTGACAGCTCTCTCAATAGCGGCAGGGTGCTCAAAGGCTGTCCGGTGAGGATCTTCCTCACTACCCTTGAACACAGCAAGGTGCGGAACGAGCGTCGATCGATCTTGGCCGGCCCACGGGTAAAAGTCGCCAACAGCGTGCAGTGGACGCGAAGGATGGCCCCATAGTCGATCTCGACTATGCCGGCGAGGTACGCCAGTGCTTCTTCCAGGTTTGCCTCGAAAGCCATGTGCTCAAGGTGTTTTACCTGATCGAGGTCTTTTAGCTGGAGTCGGTTTCGTAAATAACCAGCAGTGTCGAAATCGCCGAAGGGGTTGAAGATCATGCAGTGGCGCTGCGCCCTGATCTGCTTGAATTGGCATGTTTGGCGTTCGACTTCGCCTTGGCTTTGGCTTTCTCGACGAGATAGCTGCTCTGGAGCCGGAGGATCTCGGACGTGCTAAGCACTCCGCTCTTTTTGAGCGAGACTAGAAGGCGCTCGACCCCATCGAGCTTTACTGAGTCACCAGCGAGGCTGGTGATGGTCATGGCCATCAAGCCCATACGGTCAGGCTCGGCAGAGATCTTGTTATCCCTGGCCAACTTCCTGATGCGGCTTGCTACGGTACTCATCGAAAACCTCCGAAATCCGCAAAAATTATAGCATGCAGGCGTTTCTGATCAGCCCCAATACCTACTGTTCAGTTTCCGTCCTTCAGTAGGGCAGAAATGTAGGGGCGCACGCCGAGGCAGGATGCGGCGTAGCTTGAAGTGGTGATCATCCAGGGCGTTACCAAGCATGCCGTTAAACTCCGCATCCAGAGGTATAAAGCGGTTCCGGCCTTTCTCGAACTCATGCAGGTGGCAGCTGTTCCAGCCGAGGGCGGCCTGAATGAATCGGCGTAGCTTGCGTAGGGTGCAGTCACCCTTGACCCGGATTCGCCGCCAGATCGGCGGGTTGAAATGCAGCTGATCCAACTAGGTTGCAGGGTGTACAGGGAGCGTTATGTGGCGATGGCGGCTCGGTCTATCGTGAACACGTGAATGGCCATGTTCTCCAGGCCAGGGGCGAGCTGCTCAAGGATTCCCGGGTCAGGAACATCTGGGGCGAGCTGCTGCAGGTGTTGGCGCAGTAATGAAATGGGTGGTCCTCTTTTTCCTTCTGATTGGCGTTATCGGTTGAAGTGGGTTATGTGTTGATCACACCGAATTCGATCGGCTACATGAGGGACATCATGAAGCAGTGCCCGGCATGCCTGGACCAGATTGGGAAGAGCTTTCGAGAGAAGCCGCATTGCGACCTGGAGCTCCAGAGCTCAAAGGACTGGCCAAACAGTGCAGCACACGGCAGCCATACCGACAGCTATTACAAATGCCGGGCGTGCGGCTCGACGTTGCTCTGGACGAACGACAGGTTTGTCGATCGGGTCTGGAGCTAGGAGTCCAGTCAGCGAGCCGAGCCGTACAAATTGGTCGCCAGGACGCGCGTCGCAGCCGTTTGGGAGAATTCGCCAATGCCAAGCGGTAGGCCGGGCTCAGAAATGTCTGGCAGTGCGCCTGCCATGTTTGCCGTACTTGGGTCTTACGGGCGGATCGGCATCCGCAGTCCGCGCTTGGTCGATGGCCGCGCGCAGGTCCTCGCTGTAGTTCTCGCCAACGACACGCTCTACAGGAAAGTTCGCGAAGTGGCTGACGATCTCGATGCCGGTGGCGGTGTCATCAACTTCACCACGGTTCATGAACCGCACATCCCAGCAGTTCAGCTGGAGGGCATCCAGCCGCACGCCATCTCTTTGCAGTATCTCGATCTCGTCTAGAAGGCGATCCCTTTGCCGCACTACGGCCAGGTACTCCTCTTCCAATATCACCCATCGCCGGCCCTGGACGTGCGGGAAGTCCATCATCACGTGGTAGCGTGGCAGCGGTGGTGGTTGAAACGATTTCAGGTCTTTGCGCATGGCCAGATTCCTGGTCCCCTTGCGGGACAGATAGACCGAGCCTCTCCGCGGAATCCCGTGGAGTCCCTGGCGGCCATGGCTATTCGGAACTGATCGAAGTGTTCCTCGCGAACCACATCCTCGCTTATCAAGCAGTTTTTTTGTCTTCGCCATCTTAATTAAGGCTAGCTATCGTGACGAGTTCGGCTCAGATAACGGACCGATGGCGTTTTGCTGTCTTGAGGTGCGGCAACGCTCCCCAAACCTCTGGCAGTCGGGCCATTCAGGGGAGTGCGTAATGCCCTCGCCAGATAGGCGGAAAGGCGTTTCCGGAAACGGGTAATAGATTTGGGGGAAGGGGGGACGGGGTCGGCTACTGGTGCCGCAGCGCCTTGATGCGGTGCTTGGTGTGACTCCTGCACTTGGCTCACCGTAGGGTGCGCTATGTGCACCGACCGCGGGATCGGCCTCTGCGCCTCGCTCAACCCCTGGTGCGCGCGGCGCACCCTACCCGGTCAGCTCCATCGCTCCAGCCTTGTAGGATGGGCCGGGCGGCGCTCCGCTTTAGCCCACGCTGACCTCCGATGGTGGGCTGAAGCCCACCCTACGGGCTCCTGCTGCGGGATCGGCCTCTGCGCCTCGCTCAACCCCTGGTGCGCGCGGCGCACCCTACCCGGTCAGCTCCATCGCACGAGCCAGACAACCTGAGTCGTAAATAGGTAGATGGATTGGCAACCGGCAAAAGCCCCGTACGGAACGGGGCTTTATCAGGTAGCGCAATCACGCACATCTCGTCCTGTTGTTCAGCCTTTCGCACTCATCATTCGCCACGGCTTGTTCTGCATGCCGTCCACCGACGAAGTCGCCAGTTGCTCTGTCGATGATCCGGTACCAGCAGACGTCCAGTACGTTTGCTCCGTGAACCTCATCCTTCTTGATCCCTCTGACGCCCACTCGTGGGACCCGTTTCACCGAAAAGCGTGCACTCATGGCGGACCTCCTGATTTGAGGGGATGAACCGAACAATTCTGATAGCTGCGAATAGCCGACGTCGCGAACATGAAGTCGAAACCGATCGTTTCCGAACCGTCGAAATCGCCTTCGTGCCTAGGGAGCATGTCATGGTTCTGCGACGTGTCCATTGCGACCAGGTGTCGCATCCATGAACGACACAAGCTCCAAGTGGTCATCCAGCAGCGTGCCGCTTCACCCCTGAAGAGGAGAGGGGGGACCCACGCCTCTGAAATCGTCGTTAGCGAATTCGAATTCTCCCCACCTCCTTACGATCTGCCCGCGCTCCCGCGCATCCACCGCCAGTTGTTCGGGGGCCTGTAACCCGGATGCAATCCGGGAACGGTGGCGGGCTTTCCCCGGATTGCATCCGGGCTGGCCCAATCGCCATGTGTGCCATTCGCGAGCAGAGCTCGCTCCTACGGGGGCTATGCGCGAGTAGGTGGTTTGAGGCTCGGATTGCCCCTTCCATGGGTATCGCTTCGCTCGCGGAACGCCGACCGCCTCGTCCTACGAAATGCCCCACATCCTTGTGAGTTGGCCCTTCCCCCAGTGCCATATGCGCTCGCTGCCCGGCCGTTGTTAGCGTTGCTCCCGATCTTTCCAAGCCATTCAGCACTGCTGAGAAGAACAACAATCGGGAGGTGGCGTGATGGGTGTTTTGCAGTTGGGCAGGAGGGTGGCCGTTGCCACGTTGGCGGTGGCCCTGGCAGGTGGGCTGCCGCTGCAGGCGGCGGAGCGGGGCGTGACGCTGCAACCGGGGGTGTTGAGCATCGGCTCGGACATGACCTATCCGCCCTACACCTACCTGGAGCGGGGCAAGCCGGCTGGTTTCGACCCTGAATTCATGGCGCTGCTGACCCGGCAGTTGGGGCTGGAAGCTCGCTTCATCGATACGCGCTTCGCCAACCTGGTGATGGGGGTGAATGCACGGCGTTTCGATGTGGTGGCTTCGGTGGTCTATCTGACGCCGGAGCGGACCACCCAGGTGGATTTCCTGCCGTACCTGAAGAGCGGGTCCTCGCTGATGGTGCGCGCCGACGACGCCTTCCGCCCGCTGCGGCCGGAGGAGCTCTGCGGCAAGAAGGTGGCCTCGCTCAAGGGCGGTTCCTGGATTCCCCGGCTGCTTGCGTTGTCTACCGAACACTGCGTGGCATCCGGCAAGCCGGCGATCCAGTCGCTGGAGTTTCCTACTTCGCCCGAAGCGGCTCAGGCGTTGCTGGCCAAGGCGGCGGATGTGCTGTTCGAGAATGCCGCGGTGGCCAGGATCACCGCCGACAAGTTGCAGGGCAGGGTGGTGATCAGTTCGAAGGAGCTGATCTTCCCGGTGGTGGTCGGGTTGGCGGTGCGCAAGGGCAACGAGGCCTTGCTGCAGCAGCTGCGCACGGGCCTCGAGCGGATGAAGCGGGACGGCGAGTACCAGGCCTTGCTGGCGCGCTACAACCATGACGAACCGACCGAAGCGGATGTCGCCCACGCCCTCGGCGCCGGCCCCACCCTGTGACCCATGGCCCCGCTGTAGGGCGGGGCCGAGCAACGCGGAGTTGGACACATGCATTTCGATTGGCACTACGCCCTGGGGCAGCTGTGGAACGTCGACTTCTGGCGGGCGCTGGGCACTGTGGTGGAGTTGAGCCTGGAGACCTGGCTGCTGGGCATCGTGCTCGGCTTTTTCCTGGCATTGGCCCGGCTGTCGCAGCGGCGCGTGCTGCGTGAGGCGGCCGGCCTGTATATCTGGTTCTTTCGCAGCCTGCCGCTGCTGGTGCTGCTGATCTTCGTCTACAACCTGCCGCAGGCATTTCCCGCCACCAGCGTGCTGCTGGCCAACCCCTTCAGCGCCGGCCTGATCGCCATGGTGCTGAGCGAGGCCGCCTACATCGCCGAGATCCATCGCGGCGGCCTGCTGGCGGTGGCCAGGGGCCAACTGGAAGCGGGCAAGGCGCTGGGCATCGGCTATCGCGGCGTGCAGTGGCTGATCGTGATTCCCCAGGCCCTACGGGTGGCGCTGCCGACGCTGGCCAACGAGTACATCACCATCGTCAAGCTCACCTCCCTGGTGTCGGTGATCTCGCTGTCGGAAATCCTCCTGGTGGGGCAGCAGCTCTACACCCAGAACTTCCTGGTGATGGAGACGATGCTGGCGGTGGCCTTCTATTACGTGTTGATAGTCACGGTGTTCAGCTTTCTGCTGCGCAAGCTGGAGCAGCACCTGGACGTTACCCGGCGCAAGCCCAGGCCCGTTGCCGTTGGCGAACTGCCGCTGGTATCGGCACGGCGTGCCGATGGCGAGCCGGAAGAAGGCGAGTTCGCGCTGCAGCTGCGTGGCGTGCGCAAGCGCTATGGCGAGCTGGAGGTGCTCAAGGGTATCGACCTCGACATCCGCTGGGGCGAGGTGGTGTCCATCATCGGCCCGTCCGGCTGCGGCAAGACCACCCTGATCCGCACCATGAACGGCCTGGAAAGCCTTGACTGGGGTGAGGTGCTACTGCGTGGCCAGCCCTTCCTGCGCGGCACGGAGGAGCGTGGCGGGGCGCTGGGCGGCAAGGTGCATATGCAGGGCATCGTGCAGGTGGGCATGGTGTTCCAGGGCTTCAACCTGTTCCCCCACAAGACGGCGCTGGAGAACGTGATGCTGGCGCCCCGGTACCACGCCCATGACGACGGCGAAGCGCTGCGCCAGCTGAGCCTGGCGCTGCTGGCCAAGGTGGGCATGCTGGAGCACGCTGGCAAGTACCCGCACCAGCTTTCCGGTGGCCAGCAACAGCGCGTTGCCATCGCCCGGGCGCTGGCCATGCGGCCCTCGGTGATGCTCTTCGACGAGCCCACCTCGGCCCTGGACCCTGAGCTGGTGGGCGATGTGCTGGCGGTGATCGAGGAGCTGGCCCGGGAGGGCATGACCATGGTCATCGTCACCCACGAGATGAACTTCGCCTTCAGGGTGTCCGACCGGGTGGTGTTCATGGAGGGCGGCCGGATTGCCCAGATCGGCGCGCCACGCGAGTTGCTGGAGCAGCGTAGCGAGCGTATGGGCCGCTTCCTCAAGGATGTGCAGCTGGCCTGACGAAGTCTGCTTTTGTAGGAGTGATGCAAACAGAGGCAACGGAGGCGGCCTGTCGCTGGCCGCCCCGGGGCACCCATTGATCGCGTGAGGAAGCCCAACGAGGAGTCTGATCATGTACAAGGACTACCCAGCCGCCTACCAGGCCAGCAAGGGCTCCGCCCTGCAGGTGGACCAGGCGTTCTACGACCGCATCCGCGAAGACAAGGCCGCGCGCACGCTGGTGGAGCAGTTCGAGGTGCCGATCCGCACCGGGCGGGCCTGGAAGGTGCCGGCCGGTCACGTCTTCCGCGTCACCACGCCTATGGGCCCGCAGGTGGGTGACTTCAACCTGTGGAATGCGAACGATCCCCGCGAGCGTATGTGGGCCGCACGCACCCGTCAGCTGCAGGGTGCCCACGTGAGCACGTACGACCGCCTCTGGTCGAACGTGCCGTTCCTGCGGCCCATGGTCACCATCACCGACGACAGCCTGGCCGGCTACGGCATCGACGAGCATGGCGGTCGCCTGCACGACCTGCTGGGCACGCGCTGCGATCCCTACGTGAACAAGATGCTCACCGGCGAAGACTTCCATCACCACTGCCACTCCAATCTGGTCCGCGCGGTGTTGCCGTACGGCCTGACCGAGTTCGACGTGCACGATGTGCTGAACATCTTCCAGTGCACCGGCCTCAACCATGACGACATGTACTTCATGAAGGCCTGCCCGGCGAAGGCCGGCGACTACCTGGAGTTCTTCGCGGAGATCGACCTGCTCTGTGCACTCTCGACCTGCCCGGGTGGCGACCTGTCCCTGCCCATGTGGGGGCCGGAGGCCCAGGACCCATTGAGCGTCTGCCGGCCGCTGGGCGTGGAAATCTATTCCCTCGGGAAGCACCTGCTGAAGGGCTGGAAGCAGCCGGAGCGTGCCGCCTACAAGGGCCTGCATGGCCTGCGGATCGACAAGGCTGCCTGGGAAAAGTGACAGCCAAGGGCCCCGGCGAAACACTGTGCTTGCCGGGCCATGTTCCAGTGTCGGGAGAGCAAGCGAATGAACAAGCCTCTATTGAACTGCGATATCGGCGAAAGCTTCGGCGCCTGGAAGATGGGGCGGGACGAAGACGTCATGCCCTATATCGACTGCGCCAACATCGCCTGCGGTTTCCATGCCTCCGACCCAGTGACCATGAGCCGCACCGTGGCATTGGCGCTGGCCCACGATGTTTGCGTGGGGGCGCATCCGTCCTATCCCGACCTGGTGGGTTTCGGCCGCCGCTCAATGGCCTGCGCGCCGGAGGAAGTGGTCGACATGCTGCTGTATCAGATCGGCGCGCTGGACGGCATCTGCCGCGCCCAGGGGGCGACCGTCGAGTACATCAAACCCCACGGCGCGCTGTACAACGACATGATGGGCGACCCCGCGCTGCTCCGGGCGGTGTTCAAGGCGGTGGCGAGCTACCGCCCGGGGCTGCGTCTGATGCTGATGGCGCGCCGCGACGACGGCCCCGCGCTGGCGCTGGCCGCCGAATATGACGTGCCCCTCTGGTTCGAAGCCTTCACCGACCGCGCCTATGACCACGCGGGCAACCTGCGCTCGCGCCGCGAGGCGGGGGCCGTGCATAGCGAGGTCGACCGCATCGTGGCACAGGCCATGACGCTCGCTCGCGAGCAGGGCCTGGCCACCTACGACGGTGGTTACCTGGCGCTGCGGGTGGACACGCTGTGCGTGCATGGCGATAACGATGGCTCCATCGCCGCCGTGGAGCGTATCCGTCAGGCCCTGGACGAGGCGTTTCCTTCATGACTGCGCGTATCGAGGTCGCTTCCGTCGACCGCCTGACCCTCCGCCTGGTGCTGCCACGGCGGTGATGGAAGCTGGCGATGAGCGCATGCGATGTCGTCCTGCAGGGGCTGTTCGACCTGCGCGCCGCGCTGGAAAGTGCGGCGCTGCGTCAGGCTTGCCGCAACGCCTCGGATGAAGACATCGCCGAACTCACGGCGAGCTGGGCCACCTGCAAACCATCGGACTGGACCTCGGAAGCAGAGGAGGTTTTCCAGTTGGAGCTGGCGCGGATCTCCGGCAATGCTCGTCTGCACGAGGCACTCTGGTCGGTGTATGCGCTGCTCGATGCCATGGGCGGCGGCGCACGCCCACAACTGGCCCCCGAAGCGCAGGCTGCCCTCGTCGATGCCCTCCAGGCCCGCGACCTGTCCCACGGCCGCGAGCTCCGAGGTGTTCGCCTGCTGCTGAGCGACAGCCTCAACCTCCTGCTGCACCCGGACGGCTCGCTGAAGATCCTCTTTGGCCGTAGGTAGGTTGGCGCTGGCCGCGGATGTGCCTGGTAGCTCAGGCTACTTTGGACTTTGCCCGGGGAGGTCTCCGCGATTTTTCGCCCGCCAAACCAGATAGCGTCCATAGCTCAGGCCGATCAACCCCGCGACAACCGAGGCGGACAGCACGCCAAGCTTGGCGGCACTCAACAGGTCCTCCTGAGTAAACGCGAGATTGGCAATGAAGATGGCCATGGTGAAGCCGATGCCAGCCAGACAGCCGATCAATGCCATCCAGGGCCAGGACGTACGAGGTGGCAGGCTGCACCACCCCAGGCGCACCATCAGCCAACTGCTGCACAGCACGCCCACGGGCTTACCCAGAACCAGGGCCAGCGCCACCCCTGACAGCACCGCCAAGGAAGCGCCACCGTCCAGGCTCACGCCATCGAGGGTGACGCCCGCGTTGGCCAAGGCAAACAGTGGCATCACCAGGAAGGCCACCCAGGGGTGCAACGCCATCTGCACGCGCAGCACTGGTGGGAGCAATTCGCGCTGGGCCTGGCGGAGTTGCTTGACGGGTTCGATCAGTTCCGCGCCCTGGCCGTTGGTGGCCTGGTCGCGTGCGGCAAACTCATCGATTGCCTGGGTTGCCAGTTGCAACGGGGGCTCCGTGACCTGCACCGGGCGAACCGGCGTCATCAGGCCGAGTACCACGCCCGCCAAGGCCGGATGTGCGCCGGTCTTCAGGAAGCCGAACCAGAGCAGCGCTCCAGGCAGCAGGTAGGCCAGGGCCGAGCCTATGCCGATCCATTGCAGGCCGAGCACCAGCAGGATGCCAACGCCTGCAATCAGGAAGCCCACCGCGTCCAGCCCGCTGGAATAGAACAGCGCAATGATCAGGACCGCGATTATGTCGTCGGTGATGGCCAGGGTCAGCAGGAACACCCGCACGGAGGGCGGTACCGAACGGCCCAGCAAGGCCAGGACTCCGACTGCGAAGGCAATATCGGTGGGGGTCGGTACTGCCCATCCTTGACGCAGTCCCTCGGTATTGTTGAGCGCGAGATACAGCAATGCCGGGACCAGGACGCCGCCGAACGCGGCGACTACCGGCAAGGCGGCCAGTTTGAGGTTGGACAGTGTGCCGTCATGGGTCTCCCGGCGGATTTCCATACCAACCGCCAGGAAGAACACCGTCATCAGGGCGTCGTTGATCCAGAAGTGCAGCGAATTCGAAATGACCAGATCGCCAACCCCGAACGACAGCGGCAAGTGCCAGAAATGCGCGTAGCTGTCGGCGTAGGGGGAATTGGCCCAGACCATCGCCGCGGCAGCCACAATCAGCAGAGCGATGCCGCTGACCGCTTCGATGTGGAGAATTCTTTCGAGGGCGGAAAACGCCTTGGCGGCGATGCGTTGCGCAGCCGGCGGTACCTTGGGAGAAGGGGCCCGGTTCATGGTTGCTCATGCTCAAGCAACGTGTGTGGCGGCCCGACCAACATGGGGATCAGCTCATGCCCAGCCAGTTTGGCAGGACCAGGGAGATCCAGGGCACGTAGGTGACCAGGACCAGGAAGAGCAGCAGGATCATCAGCCAGGGCATGGCCGCGCGGATGGTGGAGGTCAGCGGCATGCCGGTCACGGCCGCGGTGACGAACAGGTTCAGGCCCACCGGGGGGGTCACCAGGCCGATCTCCATGTTCACCACCATGATGATGCCGAGGTGTATGGGGTCGATGCCCAGTTTCATTGCGATGGGGAAGAGGATGGGGGCCAGGATCAGGATGATCGCCGACGGTTCCATGAAGGCTCCCGCTACCAGCAGCACCAGGTTCACCACCAGCAGGAACATCACCGGTGTCAGGCCCGCGTTTATCGCCCAGGCGGTGATCTGCTGCGGCAATTGCTCGGTGGTCAGCACGTGGGCGAAGAGCATGGCGTTGGCGATGATGAACATCAGCATGATGGAGAGCTTGCCGGACTCCAGCAGCACGCGGGGGGCGTCGCTCAACTTCATGTCCTTGTAGACGAACAGGGCGATGAAGGCCGCGTAGACCGCCGACACCGCCGCCGCTTCGGTGGGGGTGAACATGCCGCTGTAGATGCCGCCGAGGATGATCAGCATCAGCAGCAGTCCCCAGAGGGCCTTGCGCCCGGCGTTCAACCATTCGCGGAAGGTGGCGCGGGGCATGGCTGGCAGGTTCTTCTTCACGGCAACGATGTAGATCACCACCATCAACGACAGGCCGAGCATGATCCCTGGCACCACGCCGGCCATGAACAGCTTGCCCACCGAGGTTTCGGTGGCGGCGGCATAGACCACCATCACGATCGAAGGCGGGATGAGGATGCCGAGGGTGCCTGCATTGCAGATGATCCCGGCGCCGAAGGCTTGCGGGTAACCCGAGCGCACCATGCCGGCGATGGCGATGGGGCCCACGGCGGCGACGGTGGCGGGGCTGGAGCCGGAGAGTGCGGCGAACAGCATGCAGGCCAGCACGGCGGCGATCGCCAGCCCGCCCCGAATATGGCCGACACAGGCATTGGCGAAGTCGATCAGGCGCCGGGCCACGCCTCCAGTGGTCATGAAGGCGCCGGCCAAAAGGAAGAACGGGATTGCCAGCAGGGTGTAGTGCTCGGAGGTCTCGAACAACTTGATCGCCAGGGAGCGAACCGAGTCCGGGCTGAACAGCAGGATGGTCAGCGACCCGGCCAGACCCAGGGATATCGCGATGGGCACGCCGATGAACAGCAGCAGGAAGAGCAGGACGAAGAGGAACAGGATGGTCATGGCTGGTCGTCCTTGCGCGGGTGTTCCTCCTGTTCGGTGAGTTTGAGCGCTTCGGCGGCCTCGTCCGCGAGACCCAGGCCGGTCTGGCGGTTTTGCAGGATCCGCACGAAGATTTCCGTGTAACGAATGAACGCCAGGGCGAAGCCAAGCGGGACGATCAGGCCGATATGCCATTGCTGGATGCCATAGTGCCCGAGGTCCTCGGCGCCGATGGCGGCGACGAACAGGGTCTGCGTCCATTCGAGGCTGGCCACGGCCATCAGGCCGACATAGAGCAGGCAGCTCAGGCAGGCGACGATGCCCAATGCCCGCTGCACCGGGCGGGTGGTCAGCTTGACCAGGGTGTCGACCCCGATGTGCCCGGCGATGCGCACGCCGTAGGAGAGCCCGAAAAAGATCAGCCAGGCGAACAGGGCCTTGGTCATCGCGATGCTCCAGGTCATGGCCTGGGCCATGGCGAGGATGGCGTCGCCAATGGCGAACAGGATGCCGGCGGCCGCTTGCCAATGGTCGGCGAGGTTGTAGAACAGGGTGTAGAGGTTGTTGAGGATCACGTAGCCGAAGGTCACCAGCGTCATGGCGGCTAGCAGCAGGGCGATGAACATCTCCTCGAAATGGTCCCAGACGCGCCGCAGGGCGTTCATGGATGGCATCTCCCGATGGCGGAGGTGCCCGGTAAACCGGCCCATTCCGGAGCGGGCGGTCTACTGGGCCTGGTTGGCGGCTTCAGCGGCCTTGATCAGGTCCGGACCGATCTCGGCTTCGAACTTCTTCCACACCGGTTTCATGGCGTCGCGCCATTCGTTGCGTTGCTCGGGTGTCAACTCGATGATTTCGCTGGTCTTGGCCGCGATGATGCGCTGCTTGTCCTGCTGGTTCAGGCTATCGGCCTGCTTGTTCACCTCGGCCGTGACCTCCTGGATGATCTTGTCCAGTTCGCTGCGGACATCCGGCGGCAGGCCGTTCCAGAATTTGGTGTTGGTGATCAGCATGTAGTCCAGCACGCCGTGGTTGGACTCGGTGATGTACTTCTGCACCTCATGCATCTTCTGCGAGTAGATGTTTGACCAGGGATTCTCCGCACCGTTGACCACGCCGGTCTGCAGGCCCTGGTAAACCTCGGCGAAGCTCATCTTGCGCGGGTTGGCGCGGACCGCCTTGAACTGCTCCTCGAGTACGGCCGAGGCCTGCACGCGGAACTTCAGGCCGCGGGCATCCTTGGGGTCACGCAGGGGTTTGTTGGCCGAGAGCTGCTTCATGCCGTTGTGCCAGTAACCCAGGCCCGTGATGTTCTTGCTTTCCATCGACTTGAGCAGGGACTGGCCCTCGGGGCTGCGCTGGAAGCGGTCAACGGCCTGGATGTCGTTGAACAGGAAGGGCAGGTCGAACAATTGAAGCTGCTTGGTGTATTGCTCGAACTTGGCCAGGGACGGTGCGATGAGCTGAACATCGCCCAGCAACAGGGCCTCCATTTCCTTGCCGTCACCGAAGAGTGAGGAGTTGGGGTAGACCTCGACCTTCACCTTGCCGGGCAGTCGCTCTTCCACGAGCTTCTTGAACAGCAATGCACCTTGTCCCTTGGGCGTGTGCTCGGCCACCACGTGGGAAAACTTGATCACGATGGGATCGGCGGCCTGGACCAGTCCGGCGACGCCCAGGGCGAACGCAAAAGCGAGTGCTTTCAGAACTGGTTCGAACATCGATAGACCCTCTTGTTATTCCCGGCCGGATTCGGGCAGACGAGGTCCGCGCGAGAGAGGTAATAAGAGGAGTCTAGGTGGCAACCGCCAATTGGGTGGTTGGATCATGAAAACGCAGACTGGCGGACGGAGGACAAGCCCTGGCGCTGGGCGCATCCACCTGCAGTGCGGGTTCCCTATCGGCCCGACTGGGAGATGTAGCCGATGAACAGGCGGAACAGGTCGGAATTGCTGGAGATCTGCAGGCGCTGGTAGATGTTGTGCTTGTGCACCTTCACCGTGCCTTCGGAGATGCCCAGCAGGTGGGCGATGGAGGCGTTGCTGTGGCCCTGGAGGATGAGCTTGGCGATGTAGCGCTGGGCGTCGGTCAACTGGCCCTGGAGGATGTCCACGAAGGCGCTTTCGAGGTGGCTGTCGGGGGCGTCCGGGGCGCTGCCGGGTTCTTCCGGGCGCAGGCGCCAGTGCGCCTCGAATGCCCGGTTGACGATCGGTGCCAGGGTTTGCAGGCGGCGGATTTCCGCATCCGCGAAGGGGCCGTGGTTCTGCGCCTTCATCAGCGAGAAAACGACGGCGGTGTGGGCCTGGAGCGGGATGATGTAGCCCAGTTCCTCGACCAGGCTGCCGTGGGTGGATGACACGCAGGGATGCAGGTCGGGTGAGATGGCGAAGCCCGAGGAGAAGAAGCTGTCCGGCGCCAGTTCGCTCATGCGCCAGAGCCCCGCCGGATGCTGGTTCATGCAGGCGACGTAGAAGGGGTCGAGCAGGTAGCCGCCGCGGACGTAGGCGCTCAGGGTCTTCGTCGGCACCATGCCCTTGTAGCCGTCGTGAAGCAGGACGGCGGGCTGGTCGAAGCGGAAGAGATAGGCGCAGCTCATGTCGAAGCGGACATCGCCTTCCAGCAAGTTGCAGAGGCTTTGCCCCAGCGCTGCGGTACCTACTGCGGCGATAACGCCGGCCACCCTGCTTGCTTCCTGGTTGTTCATGCTGGACCGCGCTGTTCATCGTGATTCGGAGAGTTGCAGCGCCGGCCCGCCATGGGCAGGCGCTGCACGATTCAGGACAGACCGGCGGAAACGCGCAGCGAATCGCGCGGGAAATCTTCCTGGCCGATCTGCAGTGCTCTGGGCACCGCCAGCCAATAGGCGATCGCCATGCCCAGCAGGCCGCCACTGAGTTTTCCAATGATCAGCGGAAGGATCAAGGTCGGTTGGAAGTTGGCGGAGTAGGCCATGTGGTCGCCGAAGGTGAAGGCAGCGCAGACCGAGAAGGCGATCACCAGCACCTTGTCCTTGGGCGGCATCTGCTCGACCAGGCGGAACATCGCCAGGATATTCGCCGAGGCGGCGAGAATGCCGGCCGCGCCAACCGGCGACATGCCCACACGACCGGCCATCAGCTCGAGCGGGCGGGAGAGGTAACGCTTGATCAGGCACACCATCGGGAACGCGCCGCAGAGCATGATGCCGACGTAGCCGGAGATTTCCAGCGCGCGGAACTGGTCTTCCTTGTCGGCGATGATGGGCGCGAAACCCCAGCCGCCGAAGGTATGGCTGAAGGCCCCGGTGAAGTATTCGACTATGGATGCCACCAGGATCAGCGTGGCCGACGCATACATGACGCGCCCCAGGGCCAGGAACAGTCGCACCATTACACCGGGGATGAATCGCAGCGCGGCGGCCAGGGCGGCGCAGAAGAGGATCAGCGGCAGCAGGTTGCGCAGCAGCAGCGGCAGGGTGAAGTGCAGCGCCTGGGTGGCCGCGCCACTGGTGGCGATGTCCGGGCGCACAGCCAGGCCCAGCCACTGCATGGCCATGGCGATGGTGATGATGCTGATCGGGATGCTCAGCAGCCCCGCCATGATGCCCAGGGCCATGTATTTGTGGTCGGCCCTGGCGAGCATGGCCAGGCCCACGGGAATGACGAAGATGAGGGTCGAGCCGGACTGGAAGCCGGTGATCAGCCCGAGCATCCAGCCCTCGGGATCATGGGCCAGGGCATGGGCGAGTTGGTAGCCACCCATGTCCGAGGCGAGGAAGATGGGGCCGGCGATGCCGGGGTCGGCGCCCAGCGCGGAGAACAGTGGGGCTATCCAGTGGCTGATGAAGCTGGAGATGAAGGGAATGGCGGCCATGGTGCCGGCCACGGGGATGAAGATGGGGCCGATGCTGTGCAGCCCGGCGAGAAACTCCTTGCCCAACTCTGACTCCGCGTCGAGCAGGGAGGCGATGGCGCCGATCACGGCGCAGGCCATGATGAGGTAGATGACGTACGTACCGATGTTTTCCATAGCTGCCTCGTCTTTTGTAGATTTTGTCGGGTGGCAGAAGCAAAGCGGGTCGAGTTGCTGTTGTTGTTTTGGTTCGGGCCCTTGCCGGGCCCGGAGGTCAGGCTGCGGTGTAGGCGTTGTCGACGAACAGATGCGCGCCGTTGACGAAGCTGGCGTCGTCACTGGCGAGGAACAGCGCAGCCGCGGCCACTTCGCTCGGGTCGCAGAGGCGGCCCTGCATTGCACGTAGCGCGTCGTCGGAAACCTCGGCGCCGAATTCGCGCAGCAGGTCGAGTTCGCGCCGGCCGTGGGCGGTGCCGATGAAGCCCGGGCAGATGGCGTTGCTGCGGATGTTGCGATCGCGGAACTCCACCGAGATGGCGCGGGCGAACATATGGCAGGCCCCCTTGGTGGTGCAGTACAGGACCTCCATGGGGGTGCCGACCACGCCGGAAATCGACGAGGTGCAGATGACGCTGCCGCCGCCGGCTTCGATCATCTTCGGCAGCACGGCCTTGGTCACCAGGAACATGCTCTTGACGTTGATGTTCATCAGCCGCTCCCAGTCGCTCTCGCTGGTATCGAGGAAGGGCGCGGCGTGAATGGTGCCGGCATGGTTCATCAGCACCGTGATGGGCCCGAAGCGCTTCTCGGCCTGGGCCACCGCCTGGTTCACCTGTTCAGCGACTGAGACATCGGCCGGCAGGAAGCAGGCGCTGCCGCCGGCCGCGTTGATCCGCTCGGCCACTGCCGCGCCGTCGCTACTGGGCAGGTCGAGGATGGCAACCTTGGCGCCTTCGCGTGCGAAGAGCTCGGAAGCGGCCAGCCCGCAGCCACCCGCACCACCGGTGATCAGCGCCACCTTGTTGTTCAGTCGTCCCATCGTTGTCTCCATTGTTATGGGTGGATTCGACGTTTTTCACGCTAGGGACGGGCTGCTGCAGTGTCTATATGTCGCTGGATATACGATGCCGTAACTAATTGTTTTTAAATAAGTTTATGCATAATTCAAAGTCCCGTGGCCGTGTAGGGTGGATAGCGCTTTTCTATCCACCAGCTGAGGCCGTACAAGACACCGATGGTGGAAATCCTCAAAGGGATTTCCACCCTACGCGCCGATTGACATGGAATCTCCCACAACAGAAAGCCATTCAGGGTGCCGTCACCTTCCTGCCCGCATCTCTACTGGCCCCGGAAACGTTGGTGAACACCGATCTTTGGCTGGGCGATAAATCACGGATCGATGCGCTAGCCTTCTCCGGACTCAAGGGAGGGGGTGTTCATGCGTATCGTCGTACTGGTTGTGCTGCTGTGCCTGGCGGGTTGCGCCAAGGATCTCACCGGGACTGAGCCTACGGCTCGGGAGGTCGGGCTGGCGGAGCCGAAAATCACCTATCTCGGCGTCGGTGGCTGGCTGTTGCACTGGAAAGGTGAGGCGCTGTTGTTCGCGCCGTCCTTCAGCAATCCGGCCTTTCCGCCTGTCTTCGTCTCGGCCGACCAGCAGCGGATCGATCAGTACATGCCTCATGTGCCCGACGCGACGGTACTGCTGATCGGCCACGCGCACTACGACCATCTGCTCGATGTCCCCTTGATCATGCAGAAACATGCGCCCAAGGCGGTGGCCTATGGCTCCGCTACCGCCGGCCACATCCTGGCGGGCGCCAGGCCGCGGCCCAGGTTCGTGGACATGGAGCCGAAGATGGTTCCCGTCATGTGCGGCGGCCGCGCCTGCCCTCAGCTGAATCCCGACGATAAATGGGAGCGGGTCGGCCATATCCGCTTCATGGCCATCGAGAGCCAGCACGCGCCGCACATCGCCGGCATCGATCTTCTGCCGGGCAGCTATGACGGGGACCTGAACTCGCTGCCCAGCTACGTGCGCGCCTGGCGCGAGGGCACGACGCTGGCCTGGCTGGTGGACCTGCTGGATGACCAGGGCGAGCCGGTCTATCGCATCCACTACCAGGATTCGGCGAGCAATCCGCCCTATGGCTTCCCGCCGATCCTGCAGGATGGCAAGGGCGTGGATGCGGCGATCATCTGCGCCGCGTCCACCGACCAGGTGGCGCAGTATCCGGACGCCTTGCTGAAGGTCCTCAAGCCCCGGCTGCTACTCATCGGTCACTGGGAAGACTTCTTCGGCAATGATCCGCACACGCCGCAGCTGATTCGCCTCCAGGGCCAGCAGCAGGTCGAGCTGGTCGACCGGTTGCGCAAGGCCTATCCCAATACGGTGATGCCGTATCCCCTGACCGAGGTGGCGCTGCCGTCGCCGGAGTAACCTCCCGGTACGCCCCTCCAGATTCGCTGGGGCGTCGGCGCCAAGGATGAACGGGCTTTGGGCCGGGTTGAAAGGGCGGCATTGCCTTTGGTTGCTCATGGCGGAGTATGATCGAACGCAGCCGATACCCGGTAAACACGACTTGGAGGAATCAGGCATGGTTATCAAGCAATCCAAAGAGTTCGAAAATGTCGTCCGAGCGGTCTTTGGCCGCCTGCTGGAGAGCTTCCCGGTTCCAGTGCGTCTCGATGCCTCAGCAGCAGGCTATGAAGTCGCCGTGAACGAACCCGTCGAATGCAGTGGCTTGACTGAAAGCGCGGAGCACAAGCCGAGCAATGAGGAGTACCTGTTCGCGTCCAGCGTGCGCTGGCTGGCTGCCGAGGGCTACATCCGGATCAACCAGGAGTACTACACCTGCTTCGACGGCGTGACCCTGACGGAGAAAGGCCTGGCGGTTCTGAGCGCGACCCCGCCTTGCCTGGCGAAGGCCTTCTACGCGTGATTTCTGAGGCCGCTCAAACCAGTGGCCTTTCCGTTCCCCACGGGCGTCATCGCCCGTGGTGGGCCTTTGTTGTGGGGGCGAATTCATTCGCCAAGGGCTGCGCAGCAGCCCCAAGCTGACTCCCTGGCCGGACCTGCGGTCCGGTTCGCGAATGAATTCGCCCCCACAGAAAAGCGGCAAGCCGTTTGGCCCCACCTTGATCGGCCGGCAGGTCTGCACGCGAACAGAGGATCTACTGACTATACGTAGGTTGGTGCTGAGCGTAGCGAAGCCCAACGAATTTCGCCGACTATCGAGCTGTGGTGGGCTCAGCCGCAATAGAGCCCATCCCATCGCCTGAACCAAAGGTTCGTAGCCCGGATTGCATGCCCATGGGCATCGCTTCGCTCGCCAAACGCTGCCCTCCCCATCTTGCGAAATGCCCTACAGCTCTGTGCCCTGGCCTCTACCCCCCAGTGGCATATGGCCCGCCCGGAAGGCCGTTGCTAGCGTGGTTCCTACTCGGTCAGGGCCTGGTACCTGAAGCCGGTGGGGTATGGCGCGCCGCGCAGGCGTGCCTGTCGATAACAACAAAAAAGGCGATGCAATGGAACGCACTGCAATGCGCCGTGGCCTGAACGCCCGGCATATACGCTTCATGGCGCTGGGGTCGGCCATCGGCACAGGGCTCTTCTACGGTTCGGCGGCGGCCATCCAGCGTGCAGGGCCTTCGGTGCTGCTGGCCTACCTGATTGGCGGCGCGGCGATCTACTTGACGATGCGCGCCCTGGGGGAGATGGCGGTGCGATCGCCAGTAGCGGGCTCCTTCGGCCACTACGCCAGTCAGTACCTCGGGCGCTACCTGGGGTTTCTCACCGGCTGGACCTACGCCTTCTCGATGATGATGGTGTGCCTGGCGGACGTCACGGCTTTTGGCGTCTACATGGGACTGTGGTTTCCCGAAACGCCGCGCTGGACCTGGGTACTGGGCATCGTGCTGTTCATCTCGGCCTTGAACCTCTGCAGCGTACGGGTCTTTGGCGAACTGGAGTTCTGGCTGTCGCTGGTCAAGGTGCTGGCGATCGTGGCGATGATCGTCGCCGGGATGGGGGTGCTGGTGTTAGGCATCCAGTTGGGCGATGGCAGCGGCGGGGCGGCGAGCTTGAGCAACCTCTGGGCACATGGCGGCTTCTTCCCCAACGGGGTGGAGGGGATGGTCGCCTCTTTCACCATCGTGATGTTCGCCTTCGGCGGCATCGAGGTGATCGGCTTCACCGCTGGCGAGGCGAAAGACCCCCAGCGGATGATCCCCAAGGCCATCAACTCGGTGCCGCTGCGCATCCTGCTGTTCTACGTGCTGACGTTGCTGGTGCTGATGGCCATCTACCCCTGGCCGCGGATCGGCAGCCAGGGCAGCCCCTTCGTACAGATCTTCAGTGGCCTGGGCATCGAGTCGGCCGCCAGCATCCTCAACCTGGTGGTCATCTCGGCGGCGATCTCCGCCATCAACAGCGACATCTTCAGCACGGGGCGCATGCTCTACGGCATGGCCGAGAACGGGCAGGCGCCGCGTGCCTTCGCTCGCCTGTCCGCTCATGGTGTGCCCTGGATGACCGTACTGGTGATGGGGCTGACATTGCTGCTGGGTGTGCTGCTCAATTACCTGCTGCCGAACGAGCTGTTCCTGACGTTCGCCTCGCTCGTGACTTTCTCGGTGGTGTGGGTGTGGCTGATGATCCTGCTTTCGCAGATTTCCATGCGCCGCAGTCTGAGCCGGGATGAAGTCGCCTCCCTTGGCTTCCCGGTGCCGTTCTGGCCATACGGTCAGTACCTGGCCATCGCCTTCATGCTGCTCATCTTCGTGGTGTTGGCGGTGTTCCCCGACACCCGCACTGCGCTCTACATAGGCGCCGCCTGGCTGGCCATCCTTACCATCGCATATCGGGCGTGGGTGAAGCCGAACCCGTCCGCGCGACCCGCGCCTGAACTGTCCTGACCGGCCTTGGCCCGGGGCATGCTTTAACTGTGGTTACTTCCAGGAAGAGAGGAGTGGTTGCATGACGCAGCACAGCTTTGAATTCGAACTCCCGCATTCACTCATCGAGGATTTCCAGCGCGATGGTGCGGTATGCGTTCGACAGTTGTTCACGGCCGATGAGGTGACGTTGCTGGAGCGGGGCATCGAACGCAACCTCGCGTCCCCCAGCGAGCGGGCCAAGGTAGCCAGTGGCCCGGACGACCCGGGCTGGTTCTTCGAGGACTTCTGCAACTGGACGGAATTCGAGGAATACCGCCGTTTCATCTTCGAGAGCAGGGTGGGCTCGGTGGCGGCGCAGCTGATGCGCTGTGCCACGGCGCGCCTCTACCACGACCACCTGCTGGTCAAGGAGCCCAACACCCGCCAGCGCACGCCGTGGCACCAGGACCAGCCTTACTACAACGTGGAAGGCCGGCAGAATTGCAGCATGTGGATGCCGGTCGATCCCGTGGCGCGGGAGTCGACGCTGGAGTTCGTCGCGGGCTCCCACCTGGGGCCCTGGCTGATGCCGCGGACTTTCCTCGACAACCAGGCGCGCTGGTTCCCCGAAGGAAGCCTCGCCGACCTGCCGGATATCGAAGCGGATCGCTCGCGCTGGAGCATCCTTGGCTGGGAGCTGGAGCCGGGCGACGCGGTGTTCTTCCACATGCTGACCTTGCATGGTTCCGGTGGTGTAGGCGGAAATCGGAGGCGACGAGCTTTTTCATTGCGCTTCCTCGGCGAGGACATGCGCCACGCGCCACGGGCCTGGAAGACGTCGCCGGAGTTTCCGGGGCTGATCGACCAGTTGCCTGACGGCGCACCTCTGGAGCATCCATTGTTCCCGGTGCTGTGGCCCAAGGAGACGACTGCGCGGTAGTGGCTGCTCGGGTGAGGAGGCCGGGTGGTAATACCCAGCCTCCCTGCTTGCGTCCCATCCGGCATCGCCAACTCGCGGCTCAACGAGTCTTCCAGTCGGTGTTTTGTTCGAAGGCGTAGGCCGCACGGTAGATATCACCTTCGCCAAAATGCTTGCCTACCAGTTGCAAGCCAATTGGCAGGCCGTCGCTGATGGCGCAGGGAATCGACATGGCCGGATGCCCGGACACGTCGAAACCGCAGGTGTTGCCCAGCATCTCGAAGGCGCGCCCCAGGTAATCCTCCAGTGGCGCATCGGCGGCCGGCAGCCTGGTCGCCTTGATCGGGAGCGTGGGCATCAGCAGCAGATCGTAGCGGGCGAGCGCTTCGTCATAGGCATGGCGCAGTTGCCGACCGAGATTCTGCGCCTTGCCGTAGTAGCGGCCCTGATACTGGCGGCTGAAATACTCGCCGAGAATCATGGTGGTCTTGACGGTGTCGGGCAGGTCATCGGCCCGCTCCCGCCAGCGCGCGTGGTGCTCGATCATGCCGCTGAGGTACAGGCCGCGCCAATTGAAGCCATGGCTGTTGCCTTTCATCATCTGCTGCGTGGCGCCCTCGGCGGCGATGGCGAGCCAGATGCTCGGCCCCAGCGTATGCAGCGGGATGGATACCTCTTCCACCACGGCGCCCTGGGCGCTGAACACCTCACAGGCCTGGCGTACCTCCCGGTCGACGTCGAGCTCGGAGTTGGCATGGCCGAAGCCTTCGCGGACCACGCCGATCTTCACGCCTGCGATGCCGAGGGAGAGGGTGGCGGAGTAGGGCGCGGCCGTCGCCGCGGACAACTGGCGCGGGTCCAGCCCGTCGGCGCCGGCGACCACTTCGAGCATCAGGGCGTTGTCGCGCACGTTGGCGGTAATCGGGCCAAGGTGGTCGAGCGTGCTTTCGATGGGCATGGCACCGGTATAGGGCACCAGTCCGTGGGTGGGCTTCATGCCATACACGCCACAGAAGGCCGAGGGGATGCGTACCGAGCCGCCCTGGTCGCTGCCCAGCGCCAGGTCCACCTCGCCCGCGGCAACCAGCGCCGCGCTGCCGGAGGACGAGCCGCCTGCGGAGTAGCCGGGACGGCGGGGGTTGTGCACCGGTCCGCTGGCAGCGGTATGCGAGCCGCCGGAGAAGCACAGGGCTTCGCAGACCGCCTTGCCGGCAATGGTAGCGCCGGCATCGAGCAGACGACTCACCACGGTGGCGTCCACCTCGGGGCGATAACCATCCAGGGTGATGGAGCCGTTGAGCATGGGCAGGCCGGCCACCGCGATGTTGTCCTTGATGGCTACGGTCTTCCCGGCCAGGACGCCGCCTGGCCTGCCCTGGATGCGTGTCTTGCACTGCCAGGCGCCGAGGCGATTCTCTTCGGGCGTGGGCGTGTAGCCGCTTTCCCGCGCATCGGGGGCGGCCGGAAGGTAATCGGCCTGGGCATCGAGCAGGTCGTAGGCATCGAAATTGGCCTGCAGTACGGCCTGGTACCGATCCAGGCGTTCGGGGGACAGGTTCATCCCGAGGGAGCTGGCGATTTCAGCCAACTGGGTGTTGCTGGGGCGACGAACAGACATGGAGATGTCCTCAAGGAAGTCAGGGGTGCTCGAGGCAGCAGTGGTCCCAAGGGCGGGGCACGTTGGGCCCCGCCGCTGCGCTATCGGGTCAGGCGTTCAGCAGGTAGCCGCCGAACAGGTCGACGACCACCGTTCCTGCGTCTGCGGCATCGCCCCACAACTCCTGCGTGGTGAACTGGACGTGGTAGGTGGGTTCGGGCGCGGACGGCATGCCGTGGCCGACGGCGTCGGGAAACGGCCACTCATGGGTGGTGCGGTGCAGCACCACCCCGCACTTGCCGCGCACATAGCCGGGCATGCGGATATGGCCGGAGACGAATTCGTCCTTCACCCGTACGCGGTCGCCGACGTTGAAGGGCGCTTTCGGTGCATCGGCTTCGCGCCCGGGGCCCAGCGGAAGGGCGAGGGGATAGCCGCCACCTGCGAGCTCCTCCAGGCGCTGCCCGGTGATCGCGCCTTTTTCGACGAAGAGCGACGCGACGCCGACCATGATCCGGTCGTAGTAGCTGGAGGCCAGGTATTGCCGAGGCTCCATCCGTTCGATCGCATGCCGCAGTTCGTCCACGTTGAACAGCCCGAGCTCGGCCGCGCCGAGGAACAACAGGCTGTATCCCAGGTGCTCCCACGGCTCGTGGAACACCGGTTTGTAGCTCAGCGAATTGGCGCGGTGGGCAACCCGGCCAAACCCCTGGACACCGCCCAGATCATGTATGCCATCCATTTTTCGTTACTCGCTTCTGATTGAGGACCACATCGGTCGATGACCTTGCACGGGAGCGCGCAGGGTCATCGGGGCGGCTGGCTCGAAGGCTGCACTTCAGGGCGCGCGATGCCGATCAGCACGTCCTTGGTCACGATCGAGGCGAGCTGCTCCTCCGTCCAACCCTCGGTACCCGCCGGGCGGAAGGGCAGGACCATGTAGCGGGTTTCCGCCGTGGTGTCCCAGACGCGGATCTCGACCTCCGGGGGCAGGTCCAGGCCCATCTCCCTGAGTACCGTGCGGGACTCCCGCACCACCCGGGCGCGGTATTCGAAGCTCTTGTACCAATCCGGCGGCAGGCCCAGGACGGGCCAGGCGGTGCAGGAGCAGAGAGTGCAGACGATGACGTTCTGCAAGGTCGGCGTGTTCTCCAGGGCGACTATGTACTCGCCCTGTACCCCGGTGTAGCCGAACAGGTCGCAAGCGGCCGTCCCGTCTCGCAGCAGCAGCGCGTGGAACTCCGGGTCGACCCAGGCCCTGGCCACGACGCGTGCGCCGTTGGCCGGATCGAAGTCGTTCTCCATTACTTCGGTGAAGGTTTCGACGTAGCCCTCGGGAATCAGTCCGCGCTCTTCGAGGGCCTGGTTCAGCGCAAAGGCGCGGTCGGATGCCGAAGCCGCCGGTTTGCTCGAATCGTTGTTCATGCTCGTTCTCCTCGCGCCGTCAGGGCTGGCGCAGCAGGCCGGTGTCGGCGTGGCAATTGATGTATTCGTAACGCTGGTCTTCGGCGCGCAGCGCGCTCACCTCGTGGTAGCCCTTCCATTTGAGCTCGGCCTGGAGCGCCTGGACCATCTTCATGAAGGTGCCGAAGATCTCGATGTGGGTCGGATGGGATTCGGACCAGCGCTCCAGGTGCGCCAGCGAACGCCAGTGGCTGACCGAGAAGCTCTTCTCCTGGGGTTGCCCGCTGGCATCGATGTGCCGCATGTAGCGGTTGCTGTAGCAACCCACCGGCAGGCCGTCGTCGCGGAGGAAATCCATGCCCGCGCGCAGCACCGGTTCCATCTGGTTCAGGTACAGGTCGCGTTCCTTGCCCTCGGTTTCGCTCCAGTCCTGCCCCGAGCGGATCACCACCAGGTTCTCGTGCCCCTGGACCACCAGGCGATGGGGTTGCGCAGCGACCTCCAGCTCACCGGCAGGCGTCATGGCGTCGGTCTGGGAGAGGGGAAAGCGGTCACGCATCGACCCCCAGTAACCGTGCTCCTGGATCTCGTCACTGAGGCTGCCCATCAGCACGCCAACGCCCTCCACCGCCTGGGGCAAGGTGTACAGGGTTTCGAAGCGTTCGACGGCTGGCGCGAGGATCTCGCGGAAGTAGCCCAGGCCGTCCCGGCCGAGCTCGTCGGAGCCCCACCAGCGGGATACTGCGCTGCTGTTTTCCCAGCGGCCAAAGGCGGCGGGGTCGTCCCAATAGGCGATCGCCACCATGTTGTCGTAGCCCGCAGCGTCGACGTAGTGGGCCAGGTCGTGATGGCCGGGCCCATCGTCGAGGGCGAAGCTCTGGATGATCTGTCGGAGCGCCGTGCAGGCGGCCCCCAGGTAGCCTTCGCCCTTGGACTGGACGCCGAAATAGCCCATCACCACCTGCTTGACCGACGCATCGGCGCGGGCGACCCAGGCCGGGTAGGGTGGGGTATAGCTGTCGTCGATGCGCCGCTGGCGCGAGCGGGGGCACATCAGGTGCTTGTCGATTGCGGATTCCATACAGTCCTCTCTTTCTTGTTGGTGCCACTCGACACCCCGCTTGCCGGGAAGCAGGCAGGCGGGTGCAGCAGCGTTTTGGGTCGTTGGAAGCGGGCGGGTCAGAACACCCGGGCGTAGCGAAGATTCAGGCGGAAGTCCTCCCGGGGGCCGTTTTCCACCGAGAGGTCCCGGCCCAGCTGGATCTGCAGCTGGTCCTGCGCGGTGAAGAACTTGGTGGCGGTGAGGCGGAAGTTGGTCGTGCGGCTGGCGTCATCGTTGTCGACGCCATCGACTCGCGTTTCTCCACCCCAGAGGTGGCCGACACCGACGGCGAAGGTGGTCGTGGGGTCGGGCATGTAGCGCAGCATGGCCTGGGCGCCGTAGGAGGTCTTCTGTTCGAGGACTGCCGAGTTGGGCCCGTAGTCGTCGTTATCGCCATACCAGATGGCATCGCCCACCAGGTCTATCGCCCATTTGTCGAGGAAGTGCTTGATGTAGGCGGCCTGGAAATCCACCTTCCAGCGGTTCTCCCCCAGGTTGAGCGGGTCATCCTTGTCGTAATCGCCGCTGGGAACGTAGAGGTAGGCGTTGGCGCTGAGGGTGTCCCGCGCGCTGTTCAGCAGAATCTTCACCGGCGCTGTCAGGATCAGGTCGCCTACGCCGCTGGCATCGCCGAGGGCGGAGGCGTTGCCGCTCCCTGAAACCGTGCCGAAGGGCAGCAGGAACTGCGGGTCGATGGTGACCGATTCGCTCAGCTGGTAGACATGCAGCAACCGGAGGATGCCGATATCGGATGTTAGGTTGAAATCCGAACTTGCCTTGCGACCGTGGTAACGCATGGAGTCGGTGGTCGCGTGCTGGTAGTACAGCGCACCGATGGTCGCGCCGACTGGATACTGCTCGTAGTCGCCCGGTGCGACTTCTGCGGCCATGGTGGAAAACGATATCCCTATTACCGTCAGGCCAAACAGTGCGGACTTCGTCAGTTCATGGAGCCTGGTTCTTGTTGTTTTCATTGCCCTTCGCCTTTGTTGGATCGCCCTTCAACGGGGCTGTTGTTCCAGACTTTTCGCCAGCCTGGCTGGCGAGATAGCGACGACGGATGGCAATGACCAAAGAGGCCGGCACGTGCGGATGCTCGGGGCTTAAGCCACTGCCTTGCGGCGCTGGCTCAAGGATGACGCTGGGCCGGATCGGGTTCTTTGCTGGGCAGGAACAAAAAATTTTCTGAGACGGTCCTTTGCTTTTCGGGCCATGGAAAGGCGGTGGAACCTCATGTAAGAAGGACTACAAGGCGCTGGAAGTCCGACGTAACGCCTTGTGCGGCGCGGCCGCCGCTCGGCGCCGGGCGGCCGCTCGGGAGGGGGGCTGATCTATGCTTGCCACGGGAGTTTCGGGCAAGGCGCTGCTCGTTCTGCCTCCGGCGGAGAGCCGGTTCCACAGGGTTGTGGCTTATGTATTCATCCTGAGACAAGTCCAAGAAAACGGGGTGTTAGGCAAGTGGGAATTCAATCCTGGGAACGCTCGATGGCGGCTGTATCGAAGGCCCGTTCCATCCAGTCGTCCGCAACCAACTGGTCCAGTGAAAACATCGATGTCGCGACCGAGAGCAATGCCTTCAGCGATAGGGTGGATTTCTGGCGGGAGATGATCCTGCGCTTGTTTGCAGACGTTGAAATCGGTGCCATTCCGAATCCCGAGTTCTTTGGCAAGGTCAGGTCTCAGAAATGCGAGTCGTTGCGGGTCAGTGACGTGAGCGCAGCGGCGCAGGCAGTCAATCGTCGCTACCTGCAGCCAAGAAGCCGGGACGAGGACAAGTATTTCGCCGTGCTGATGCTGGAAGGCTCCGAATGCCTGGAGCAGGACGGCAACAGGGCGCTGATCCGGCCCGGGGAGTTTTCGATCTACGACGCCACGCGGCCGCACTACCTGAATTTTTCCGATGATTGGCGGCAGATCATCGTGAGTGTGCCGAGGTCCAGCCTGAATCAGCTCGTCGTGGGGATGGAAAGTCGCACCGCGACTCGGGTCTCCACGGATAACCCGGTGGGACGGGTGATGCGCACCTTCCTGGAAAGCATGACCGCTCAGATCGGCCAGTTCACGCCCGCCGAAATGGCCAAGCTATCCGATACGGCCACCCACCTGATCGCCCTGACGCTGGGCAACCTGCAACCGCTCGACCCTGAGCACTGCCGTTCCCGGGCGCTGGCCTTGATGCGGGTGAAGGTCTTCATCAATGACAATCTCGGCGACCCCATGCTCAATGCCCAGCGAGTCGCACAAGGCACTGGGCTCTCCGCGCGTTACATCAACAAGCTCTTCGAGCAGGAGGGGGCGTCGCTGATGCGCTACACCCTGCGCCGCCGATTGGAGCGCTGCGGCGCCGACCTGTTGAACCCGGCCAACGCCGCGCTGCGCATTTCCGATATCGCATTCCGCTGGGGCTTCAACGACCTGTCGCACTTCAGCCGGGTATTTCGCGACCACTACGGCCATTCCCCGAGGGATTGGCGGCAGGGGCAAGCGCAGCTGTCCTAGTGAGTGCTCTGCACAATGTGGGTGGGTAGGCGTCCCCGTTCGCGGCTTGCCGGCGGATTCGCCGCCGTTGATGAACCAGGATTCAGGCTGGGCGAAACTCCTGCACTTGTTGCCCCACCGTAGGGTGCGCCATGCGCACCGATCGCGGGATAGGCCCCTGCGCCTCGCTCAACCCTTGGTGCGCGCGGCGCACCCTCCCTGATCAGCTCCATCGCTCTAGTCAAACAACTCGAGCCGTAGTTTGCGTTGGCACCAAGCTGAAAAAGTTGGAATGGAAAGCAGGTTCGGCGGGTCCACTGAAAATATGAGGCTCGCGACAGCGAGATCATGAAAGGCGCGGGAGTTCGAAAGCCGTTCTGGCCAATGTGGGACGGCCGGTGATTGGCTATCGACTGGTTTTTCCCGCTTCAAGACATTCAGGATCAATTGTCAGTGGAGATCAGTATGGCTACTTGGACCATCCACTACTGCAAGAACAACAACACCAACGCGCTGGACATGAAGGCCGATCACAAGCCGAGCATGGAGGAGGTGGTGCGGCATTTGCTGCAATGGGCTCACGGCAATCTGAAAAAAGGTGAATTCGGTGACCGCCAGGACAGGCTCAGCAACGAGCCGGCGGTACTGTTGCTACGCAATTACGGCATCACCGTTACCGGCATCGTGAGAGCCTGACCGCCGGCTTGATGCTCGTTCGAATCGCCGCGAAGTCTCGCGGCTATCTGATCGTCACCTTCACGTCACTCCCAAGCGCTGTCAGCGCTCGCCGGCACCGCTGTGCGAGCGCTCGGCGTTCTCCACCAGTGCCGCTTCGGCTAGCTGGTCCAGGCGTTGCCACCAGGCAGGAGAAGTCTCCATTCCATGCTACAGGGCTTGCTCACGAGCCTGCCCGAACGCCGCCGGGGTGATGCATCGTTGCTCCCGGGCGGCTTCGACCTCCGCTGCCAGTCGTGGCTGAGTCGGTGTGCCCAGCAGCAGACTCAAGCGCTGCTGCTGCGCGTGGTCGGGTAGGCTGTACTCCGGCTAGATCGGGTAGGCGGTGCCGGCGTTGATCCGGGCAACCCTCAGCAATTGGGCTCCACTTCGGATTGGTCATTCCATCTCGACAGGCGCCGTAGGTTGACGATCTGCAGCAGGGCGCCTAGGGCAGCCACTGCTCCCGCTGCAACGACCAGAGACCAGATGGGAAGCTGCAGAAACAGCATGAATCCGCCGGCCGCGGCGCCGATGGCACTGCCCAGGTAGAGGGCCGATTCGTTCAAAGCGATGGCAAGGTTTTCATCCCCTTGCGCTTGGCGAGCCACTATCAGTTCGTTGTTCTGCGGCACTTGAAGAGCCCAGCCAACCGCTCCCCACAGGGCGATGGGCAGCATGACCAGCCACTTACTGATTGCAGCGGAAAACGGCAGCGCGAAGAGTGACCCGGCAAGAGTCAGCATGATGGCGAAAGTCAGTCTCGGGCCTTTGATTCGGTCAACTAGCGGGCCGATGAGGAAGCTTCCCAGCACGCCGCCGATGCCCCAAACCCACAGGAAGGGTGTTACGGAGCGAACGCCATCGGCAGTCGCGAGCAATGGTGCGATGAAGGTGTACATGCCCAGGCTGGCGATGGCGGCCAGCAGCGACACGAGGAGAATCGCGACTACATGGCCGTCCGCCAGGATTGCCAGTTTCTGTCTCAGTGAAGTGGTGGCTGCGGCTGGAAGCGCGGGCAGCTTCAGTAGCAGACCGACTAGAGCAATCACGCCCAGTGCGGTTACAAGCCATAAGGCCGCTTGCCAGCCGAGTTGTCCGGCAATCAGCAGACTGAGCGGCACACCCAGCACAACACCACTGGCCATACCGCCCATAATGATCGCGATGGCCTTGCCGCGATGATCAGGGCTACACATTGCGGCCGATGCTCCAATACCCATGGCAAGGTAGACACCGGCGCCTATGCCGGCGACTGCCCTCCAGGTCAGGAGGGGCGTAAAGCTCTCGGTGAGCGCACTCGCTGCGTTGGCGATTACGAACAAGGCCAGAGCCAATAGCATACCCCTGCGCTGGTTATTTACAGGCAGCAGGGCGACGAAGATGGGCGAGCCAATTCCATAAGCGAGGGTGAATGCGGTGACCAGTTGAGCGGCCACCGCAACGGGCACGGAGAATGCGGCTTCGATCATCGGAATCAGCCCAGCGGTGACATACGACGCCATGCCCAGGGCAAAGGCACCCAGGGCGATCAGGTAGATGGAGGATGGGGTGTGGGGATGCATGTTCGTGCTCTCCGGTGGATTCGCATGGGGATGCGGCCCCGAGCCAGGGTTACAACCGATTTGGGAACGGCGTTCGAGGCTCGGTTAGCCAGGTACAGCCATTCTTCTGCGAATTTATGGGGGGTACAATTTGATTACTTATGCTGTTACTGGAGGTAATCGGATGAGTGCTTCGCGCCCTCTCGAACGCACGAGGATGGAGTTGGCCGAGTTCCTGCGAAGTCGTCGGGAGCGCATTACGCCCGAAGAGGTTGGATTGCCCGCAGGCAGTCGCCGACGTACGCCTGGGCTGCGTCGCGAGGAAGTGGCGGCATTGGCTGGCGTTGGCCTGTCCTGGTACACCTGGCTGGAGCAAGGGCGGGATATCAGCGTATCGGCAACCTTCCTCGACAATCTGTCGCGTGCACTCAAGCTGGATGCCACCGAGCGCAGGCACCTGTTTCTCCTTGCTCATCAGCGTCTGCCGCGTGAGCCCGGCAAGACCTGGTGCATCGTCCCGGCGCTCGTATATCGGCTTTTGGCGGATTTGCCAATGCGCCCGGCCTACGTGCTGAATCTGCGTTGGGATGTTCTGGCCTGGAACAACGCGGCGGACCGACTATTTGGCTTCTCCGCGCAACCGGGGGAGCGGCGCAACCTGCTCTGGATGCTGTTCGCTGACCCGGTCATGCGTACTCTGTTCGCCCCCTGGGAAGAGCAGGCGCGGCAGATTCTGTCGAGCTTCAGGCGGGATTTCGTGCGGGCTACCCAGGACCCGAACATTGCAGCGCTAGTGAGAGACCTCGAAAGGATTGATCCCGATTTCAATGGATGGTGGCAGCAACAGGACATCCATGGTCCATGCCAAGGCATTCGCCATTTTCACCTTGAAGAGGTCGGAGACCTGGTGTTCGAACACACCACTCTGACCATCGACGAGGATCGCCACCTGCGGCTGGTCTATTACGCAGCGCAAGAGGGGAAGCCTGAAAGCTGGCTGTTCGAGCAATGGTTGCAGCGAGAGTCTGAATAAGCGTAAGGAGTGCGCTTTGGATCTTGACGCCATGTCGGCTAAAGGGTGTCCCATTTTGGTCTGAATGAGAGAGCGCCGATGGCTACATCACTGGGCAGGAAGCTTGCCGCCGGCAGCAAATAAGGCAAGCGACTAGGATGGATCACTGAGCCGCTCTCGTTCTTTGTGGTGTTGTGCATCTTGCGTCAGGATCAAGCTTACACAGGTGAGAGGGCAGGACCGCGCTGCTTATGTTGAGGGGCTATCGCCGAGTCTTGTAGATGGAGGTTGATCGGCATGCAGGGATCGCTCTTCGACGACGTGATACTTAGCAGCACCGAGCTGCCGCGTCAGGCGCGGATGCCGATCAATCTATCGTCGCGCAAGGTCTTCTCCGTCTTGATGGGAGACTTGTGCCAGCCTGGCGATGCGTTGGTCATCACTGGTTACAGCGGCCTGGATCAAATTGTCTCGCTCATCAGTCGGCGCGGCGCAACCGCGAAGCCTCTGCGCTTGATCCTGGGCTCTGAGCCGGGCGCGGCCAGGCGAAGCGGACTCAGTCTTAAGCGTTACGACTTCTCGGCTGAAGTTCGGGAGTACTGGCTCAAGCGCGGTATCTCATTGTCGCTTAGTGGTCAGATCATCCATTGCATTGAGCTGATTCGCGGTGGGCACGTGAAGGTGCGCTATTCCACCGGCCGCTATCGGCTGCACGCCAAGCTGTACTGCAGCGAGGAGGCTGTTTGCCTAGGTTCGAGCAACTTCACTGAGCCGGGGCTGTGTTATCAGCATGAGGCGAACGCGCGCTTTACCACGAAGGAGAAAGTGCGCTTTGACGAAACCTGGCGCTTGGCTGAGTACTTCTGGAACCTGGGTGAAGATGCCAGTGACCAGTTACTGGCATTGCTGGACCAGCTGCTGAAATTCGTGACATGGCAGGAGGCGTTGGCGAGAGCTTGTGCGGAACTGCTGGAAAGCGATTGGGCTTCCCGCTATCTGCAATCGCTGGTTGGATTCCAGCCCGTCAGTCTGTGGCCGTCCCAGCAACAGGGGATCGGCCAGGCACTCTATCTGCTGGACACCGTCGGTGGGGTACTGGTGGCGGATGCTACGGGTTCTGGCAAGACACGAATGGGGGCGCACCTGCTGCGTGCCGTGCATGACCGCAATTGGTCATCTGCCAGGGCGCACAAGAGCTCCATGCTCATGGTCTGCCCGCCGTTGGTAAGTGGCAACTGGGGAAAAGAGGTCGCGAAGTGCGGCTTCAATCTCGCAATTGCTTCCCAGGGATTGCTGAGCCGGCTGGAAGGGCGGGAGGACACCGCGCTTGCAATGCAACTTGCCTCGGCTCAATCACTTGCGGTTGATGAGGCGCACAACTTCCTCAGCCAGAACTCCAAGCGGACGCGGCACCTGTTGCACAACCTCGCCGACCAGATCCTGCTGTTCACGGCAACGCCGATCAATCGCTCTTGCGCGGATCTGCTCAGGCTGATCGACATACTGGGAGCGGACAATTTCGAGGATGAGGTGCTGGGTGTCTTCGAGCGGCTGAGTCGTGGCAGCACTGCACTTTCTGATGTTCATCCCGGGGACTTGGCTGCTCTGCAGGCCGCAATCGCCAGTTTCACATTGCGGCGTACCAAGGCTCAGCTGAATGCCATGGTTGAGCGGGAGCCGGAGGCTTATCGCTTGCCGAATGGACACGTGTGTCGGTATCCCACGCATGTCTCGCTGACATACGACCTGGGTGAGTCGGAGCAGGACCAGGTGTTGGCGGAGCAGATTCGCGTGTTGGCGCGCAATCTGAAGGGAATCGGTCATTTCGAGAAGCCGCTGATCTTGCCGGAGAGTCTGGCCAGCCACGGCTTGACCTCCCATAGCTACCTTCAGATGAGGCTGCACTCTGCCAGTTCGTTGGCTGCGCACCATGTGATGGCGAGTCTGCGTTCCTCTCGACTTGCACTGTATCGGCATATTCTCGGTGAGCGAGCCGCCCTGGAACAGATGGGCTTGTTGGGCAGGATTGAGAGTTCTGCAGACGATGCCACGGGCAACATGCAACAGCGCATTGAGCAGTTGATGGGGCGCGTTCCCGAAAATCGATTGGGCATCGAGTTGCCTGCGTGGCTTGGCGATCCAGACGCACACCGCCGCGCCTGCGAGGGCGAAATCGCGATCTATCAACTTATTCTGAAGCGTCTGGCAAAGCTTGGTTCGGGCCGTGAGATGCGTAAGGTGCAGCACCTGCTTGGACTGGTTGGTCGCCATGATCAGGTCATCGCCTTTGACCATTATCCCCTGACCCTGCGTTACCTCAGGCACCTGCTGAAGGAGCCGGCCCATGCGTTGGGCGTAGAGGTGATGTTGGGCGTCGGTGGGGACAGGAAAAGTAACGAGAAGTTACAGAAACGCCTTGATCCGGAAAGCGGGGGAGGGCGTCTTATCGCGCTCTGCAGCGATGCCCTGTCGGAGGGGGTAAACCTCCAGCGGGCATCCACCTTGGTGCACCTGGACATGCCAAGCGTGGTGCGCTTTGCCGAGCAGCGCGTAGGGCGCATTGACCGCATGGACAGCCCTCATGAGCAGATTGAGTGCTGGTGGCCCAAGGATGCGCCGGCATTTGCGCTGAAGTCGGACGAGCGTTTCGTGGCCAGGGTGGAAGAAGTCGACACGTTGATCGGGGGCAATCTCCAGTTGCCCGAGGAAATGCGTGGTGTAACGGAGCCGAATGTGATCACGGCAGAGGCCATGGATCAGGAGTTACGTGAGCGGGAGCATCGTTCCTGGGATGGGATCGAAGATGCCTTCACACCGGTGAGGGAACTGATCGAGGGGCAGACAGCTCTTGTCGGGGCCGAGGTGTATCGGACCTATCGGGCAGAGCAAGCCAAGGTTCTGTCTCGTGTGAGTCTCGTGCAGGCAAACGAGCCATGGATATTCCTGTGTCTGGCCGGCGAAAGGTCGAGGGCGCCTCGGTGGATTCTGTTGGCTGATCAGGATTCAAGGCCTTTGACCAATCTGGGCGACATTGCACGCCAACTGAGATCGAGGCTGGTGGACGGAGTGCAAAGCCTGCCTCCGACGAGGCGAGCCATGGACGCACTCGAGCAATTTCTGGTCCGCCTGACCGAGATGGAGAAATTGTTGCTGCCTAAGCGCAAGCAGCGTGCGCTGGAACAAATGAGCTGGGCCTTGTCCCTTTGGATGCGCGATCGCGAATGGATTACCAGCGTTGATGAGGCGGACCAGGCCAAGGCGTTGTTTGATCTTTTACAAGGAATTCGTTTGCACGAATGCCCTGACTGGGGGCAGTTGGCTGATTGCTGGCTGGACCTGGTGCGGCCGTATTGGGCGGAGCTCCTGCAGCGACGCGGACGAAAGGCCGGTGTGATGCGTCTGCGGGACCTGCAGACGAGTCTGAAGACCAAGCCAATTACGGCTAGCAGGTTGTTCGATCGGATTGCCGGAATTGATTTGCGTAGGCGATGGGAAGAACGGATCGTCGCCTGCATTTTTGGCTATGGGCCTGTGACAGCTACAGCGGATAACCGCTTTGCTGGCGACCGAGAGATCGCTTAGCTTTCGATTGAGACGTTAGCGGTTGTTTTCGCCTTACCAATCGATCTGGTAACGGGTACTGCGCCAACCTTCAGAACACGTCTTGCATGGGCGTCTCAGCGAGTGGTGAGCCGAATAACCCACTTATTCGGCTCATGTGGTGAGCCGATTATGCCGGCTAATCGGCTCATCAGCCGGTTACGCCGAATCCATTGCCTTCCTTGTTTCTTTTGCGCCGTTGGTGCGACCAGGCGTCTGTTCAAGAATCATGTCACTGGCCTTCTCCCCAATCATCATCGCCGGCGCATTGGTGTTGCCGGTGATCAGCGTCGGCATGATTGAGGCATCAGCCACTCGCAGCCCATCGATGCCGTGAACCCTTAGCTGGTCATCCACCACCGCAAGCGGGTCGTGGCCCATTCTGCAGGTGCCCACCGGATGGTAGACGGTACCGAGGTTGTGGCGAATCCATTGTTCGATCTGCGTCTGGTTGTTCACTTGCGCTCCGGGTATCAGTTCGCCTCTCAGGTGGCGGCGGAACGCGGCGGTGCTGGCCAGGCGGCGGATCAGGCGCACGCCTTCCACCAATTTGCGCAAATCTTCCGGGTGGCTGAGGAAGTTGGGGTGGAGTTGCGGCTTGTCGCGCGGGTCCGGTGAGTTGAGGCGGATTTCACCACGGCTCTGCGGGTGCATCACCGCCACGTGCAGGCTGACGCCGTGGCCAAAGGGAATCAGTCGTTGGGGCTGGTTCTTCAAGGCGGGGGCGATGATCAGGCCGAGTTCCGGGGCGGGGGCGTCTTGCTCCAGGCGCAGAAAGCCGCCGGCTTCCACTGTGTTGGAGGTCAGCGGGCCGCGCCGGCCGAAGAGGTATTGCCAGGGCGAGCGGGCCAGCGGCCAGAGGCCCTTAGGGGAGAGGCCGTAACCAAGGCTGGCTTCGCTTCGGTACATCAGCACCACGTCCTGGTGGTCCTGCAGATTCTGGCCGACGCCGGGCAGGTCGTGCTGCGGGGCGATACCGTGACGGGCCAGTTCGTCGGCCGGGCCTATGCCGGAGAGCATCAGCAACTGCGGGGAGTTGATGCTGCCTGCGCTGAGGATCACTTCGCGCTCTGCTTGCAGGCGCAGCACCTCGCCGTCCTGGCTGACTTCCACGCCCACCGCACGCTTGCCTTCCAGCAGTACGCGGTAGGTCAGGGTGGAACTCAGTATGCAGAGGTTGGGCCGGTCGAGAATTGGGTGGAGGAAGGCCCGCGCGGCGCTGCAGCGTTCGCCATTTATCTGGGTGACGTGAAAGGGGCCGATGCCTTCCTGTTCGGTGCCATTGAAGTCCTCGTTGTAGCGCCAGCCCAGTTCATCGGCGGCCTGGTAGAACACCGAGTTGACTGGGCTCGGGCTGCGCAGTTCGGCGACGTTCAGTTCACCGCCTCGGCCGTGCCAGGGCGACTCGCCAGGCTCGAAGTGCTCGGAGCGGCGGAAGTAGGGCAGCACATCCTCATAACTCCAGCCCCGGTTGCCCAGGGCGGCCCAGTGGTCGTAGTCATGGTGGCTGCCACGGATGTAGATCATGCCGTTGATGGCGCTGGAGCCGCCCCAGACCCGGCCGCGTGGGCAGGGGATATCTGGTTCGCCGCTACCTGGGGCGCGGCTGAAGCGATGCATCCAGTTCCATTTCGGGTTGGCGATCAGGCGGATGATGCCGGCCGGGGTGCGGATGTAGCTGCCGGGGAACAGATTTCGGTCGTTGGGGCCGGCCTCGATCAGGCAGACGGAGATGTCCGGATCGGCGGACAGCCGATTGGCCAGCACGCAGCCGGCCGAACCGGCGCCGACGATGATGTAGTCGAAGCGCTGAGGGCGAGTGGTCATGGATTGGCTCCTTGTAGTCTCTAGAGGCCCAGCAGCGATCCGACGTCCAGGGTCACCTGCAGCCCGACTACGAAGCCGTCGCCGCTGATCGCGGTGGCGCCTGGGTTGTAGTAGTTGTCCGGGTTGAAGACGTACTGGACGCTGGGTTCCAGGGAGAGGTGTTGGGTGAGGGTGAAGTGAGTGTTGGTTTCCAGCGCATACACATCGCGGTCGCCCAGGCGTGGGTCGCCGCCGGCGGCGATGCGTCTCTGGCGCTGGAACTCCAGCTGGTGGGGGTTGAGGCGCAGATGGCTGGCCTTGAGATTGAGCTTGTCGCGGGGACGGTCGAAGGGGGCGAAGAATGTGATGCCGGCTTCGGCGAAGTGGCGAAAGGGCTGCTTGTCGTCGGCGACCGCCGAGAGCGAGCCGAAGAGTTGCGCGGCTTGTGGGGCGTCAACCCGGCCCTGGTCGGCGCGCCAGAGGGTCTGCTGGAACTTGAAGAAGGCACCGCTGGTGCCGTGCTCGCTGGTACCTGTTACCGGGTCGGTCTGCCGTGCGGTGTTGTGGTAGCCGTTGAGTTCGTAGTGGGAGCTGTACGGATTCTGTTCGCGGTCTTCGCGCCGGCCCACACCGAAGAGCAAGCTGGTGCCGCTGGCGTCGGTCGTGCTGAAGTCGAGGCCGTGGCGTTTTTTCAGGTAGTCCACGGGGTTTGATTCGAAGGCGCCGGCGTGTAGGTAGGTGGTGGGCGTCAGGCCGTACTTGAAGTAGCCGCCCCAGGTGCCATAGGGCGGCGGCAGGACGCCGGTGGAGGCGTCGATCACCGGGTCATTGCAGGTGAACTGGCTCTCGCAGTTGTAGATGAGGAAGTAGCGACGGGCGTTGGTGCGCCCCAGGTGCGTGTCCAGGCGGCCATCGAGCCATTGTTGTTGCCAGGTCAGCAGGCTCAGCTGGCTGGCGCCGATGTCGTTGTGGATCGGCGCGCCACCAAAGTAGCTGCCGACGGCGCCTTGCCAGGCGCGTGACGTGGGCTGCCCCGTGTTGCGGTCGAGGATGAACAGGGTTTCCTCGATATGCAGGGACGTGCCTTCGAGGCCGGACATTTTCTCCAGGTCGAGGTCTGCGCCGAGGAAGAGGTCGCCGCTATTCCCGAAGCTGTGCGGGCGTGGACCGGTGTCGAGGTTCTTCAATGCCAGGCTGAGAAAGGTGGCGTGGGTCTTGATCCCGTGTTCGGCAATTTGCGCGCCAAGCTCCGCAAGAGGGCCGGGCGACTCTTTAGCGATGCCTGGCAGCGGCAATAGGACCAGGCCCAGGAGGAGGGTGGTCAGTGGGTGTTTGCGGATCATGGTGAGCGTCCTTTCTTGTTGTTGTAGTGATTGCGGGCAGCAGGAGGCCGTTCCGGGGCGGGAGGCTCCGGCAGCGGTGTGTGGCTGGTTCAGGCCTGGGCGAGGTCAGGGGCGGGATTGACCAGTACCTTGATCTGCGCCTTGTCCCCCAGCAGCGCCTCGAAGCCTTCGCTGACGGCCTGTTCCAGCGGCACGCAGCGGGTGATCGCGCGACCGAGGTCGAGCTTGCCGCTGGCCAACAGTTCGATCAGCTCGGGGTAGACGTCGCGATAGCCAACACTGCTGATCAGGCGCAGTTCGTTATTGACCAGGTGGAAGGCGTCTAAGCGCGCTTCGCCCATCAGCCCTACCAGCACTGCTTCGCCGCCTTTGCGAAGACCGTGCAGCGCTGCCTCCAGGCTGGCTTGGTTGCCGGCGGCCTCGAAGGCACAGTCGATACCGCCTTGTGCTTGCAGGTGTTGTGTGATGTCGACTTCGCGGGCATCCAGCACCTGGCTGGCGCCGAACTCGTGGGCCAGGCGCAAGCGTTCGGGGGCGATGTCCACTGCGGTGATCCGCTCGATGCCGCGCAACCGCCCGAGCATGATCAGCAGTAGCCCGATGGGGCCCAGGCCGAACACTGCGCAGCTGTCGCCTGGCTTGAGGCTGCTTTGGCGCAGCGCGTGCTGGGCCACGGCAGCAGGCTCCAGCAGGGCAGCCTGGCGCAGGCTTACCGAGTCCGGCAGGCGGTGCAGCATGTAGGCCGGCACCCGGGCCCGCTCGGCGAAGCCGCCGTCACCCATCAGGCCGATAAAGCCCATGGTGGTGCAGAGGTTGTACTGGCCATCCCGGCAATAGCGGCAGGTGCCGCAACGGTAGATGGGTTCCACAGCTACCCGGTCGCCGACCTCGAAGTCTTCCACGCCTTTGCCCAGCATGCTGACCACGCCGCTGAATTCGTGGCCGAGGGTGAGCGGGGCGCGGCAACCGGAAATCGGGTGGGCTTCGTGGGTCGGGATCGAGTGTGGCCCGCTCTGGTACTCGTGCAGGTCACTGCCGCAGATGCCGCAATAGGCCACACGGACCTCCACTTCGCCGGACTTGGGGGCAGTCGCTTCCAGTTCGGTCAGACGCAGGTCTCGGGCGCCATACCAACGTAGAGCTTTCATCAGGAGTTTCCTTGCAGTCGAGTGCCAGTGGACGCGGCCCGACCGGCCTTGCGGGCGAGCACGGCAGGTGAGGTTTCCTGGAGGAAGAGCGAGAGGAAGGCTGCCAGCAGTGCACCGCCGCAGGACATCCACATGACGATGGAGAGGCCATAGCGGTCGGCGGCGAAGCCGGCGATGGTGGGGGCGACGAAGCCACCGACCAGTTCGCCGATGCCCATGATCATGCCCAGCGCGGTGGCGATGACGGCGCGGGGGACCGTCTCCGCCGGGATGGTGGCCATGAACAGGGTGAAGCAGCCGAGCCCGGTGTAGGTCAGCAGCAACAGCGCGCCGAGGCTGGTGGGTGTCGGCGCGTAGAGCAACGCCAGGGGGCAGCAGGCGGCGACCAGGGAGAACAGCACCAGGGTCGGTCGGCGGCCGATACGGTCGGAGATTGCCGCCACCGCGAAGCCCCAGAACACCCAGGCCAACCCCAGGCAGCTCATGATCCCGGCCATGCTCGCGGGACTGTAGCCGTGCTGGGTGACGAGGAAGGTCGGGGTGAAGGAAATCAGCACGATGAACCAGCTGACGAAGGCGCAGCTGATCAGGGTGCAAAGCAGGATATTGCGGCTTTTCAGCAGCGCCAGACGGCTGCCTTTGACTGCGTTCGCCCCTGGATCGCGGACGGTCACCTTCTGCGACGGCTCATCGCGGCGTACATATCTCCAGATCAGCCAGGCGATCACCAGTCCGGGCACCAGCGAAATGACGAAGGCGTGGCGCCAGCCGAAAGCTTCGGCCAGGGCAATCATCACCGGCGGGCCGACGACCGCGCCGAGCAGGCCCGCGGCCGATCCCTGCAGCAGGCCCATGTTCAGGCCGCGCCTGTGGGGCGAGGAGGCTTCCACCATCAGGGACTGCGAGAGAGGCAGGATCGGCCCTTCGGCCAGCCCCATGACAGCGCGGAACAGCAGCAGGCTGAGGAAGCCACCCACCAGCCCGGACAGGGCTGAGCACAACGAGAAGAGGATCACCGCGACTATCAACAACGGCTTGCGCCGGCCCGTGCGGTCCGACCAGGCACCCACCAGGGCGCCGGATACCGCCCAGGCCAGGGCCAGTACCGAGGAGAGCATGCCCAGGTGGCTGTTGCTGAGCTGCAGCTCGTCGGCCATGAAGGGGAACAGGAAGGACAGCGCCAGGCGGTCGAAGAACACGAAGCCGAAGGTGAGGAACAGCACGCCAAGCAGGACGTTCTCGTATCTGGCGTTGGAATTGTTGTGCGCCATGTCGTTCTCCTCCCGAGCACTGCGACCGGCACCCGGGGTGTAGGTCAGCGGAACAGGGTGTCGATATGAGCGGCGCCAAGGCCGATCTTTTCGTAGTGCTCGCGGCACATGGCGATGTAGTCGTGCACATCGAAATAGCCGTCCGGCTGGCCGTGCTCGTCGAGCCATATCAGCGGGCCCTTGACGATGAAAAAGGCGCGCATTGGCTCCTCGTGCTCGTAGGCCACCAGGGTGTGGCCTTCGCCCGGCGTCTCATAGACGAAGTCGCCAGCGGTGGCGGTCCAGTCATGTTCGAGGTAGCCCCACTTTCCGGAAATCGTGTAAGCGAACACCTCGTGGGGGTGGTAATGGCGATTCACCAGGCCGGCATTGCGGGCCATGAGGATGTCGCACCAGCGGTTCTCGCTGGGGGAAATCCACAGTGGCCGGGATGACACCGTCTCGGTGAAGGGCACGTAGAGTCGCAGGTCCTCACAGGCCGCGTCGGGCAGGTATACCTCGGGCTGGGCATCGGGCTTGAAGCAGTCGGGGATGGGGTGCAGGTCCTTCCAGAATTCGCTGCGGGCAGGTTCAGGCATGTCGGAGTCTCTTGTTGTTGTGACTGAGACTCCACTCTAGGGATGGCGGCGGCAGCGGGTTTGACCGGGACGGACCTGTTGTTTGGGTTTTTCGGACAGCCCCGATCGAGGTTTGGGGGCAAGGTTGACGACAGATACTGTTCAGATGTTAATGATCTGGCGTTGCGAGGCGGGCGGCGAGGCCTGTGGCTGGATGCGGTTGTCGCGCTCCTCGTGACGAAAGGTCCCCGGGAACGGTCGAGCCTCACCGGGGGATCGATTCGCAGCGATCTCATGAGAACGATAAAAATGACTTCATGCGCATTGCTCGAAACCCGGCGAGCCGATACCCACGACATACCCCTCGATCAGCGGCTCAGCTTCTGGGAGCAGTACAACGCCTCCTGTCTCGTCGGCCTCAAGTGTTCCTCCTACTCCGGCAGCGGCCTGGCGGCATCCCAGTCGAACCTTGAACTGGACGACATGAGCATTGCTCTGGTGCAGGGCAACGAGCACGTGGTGGAGCGCGACTCCGCGATGGTTCGCGCCATTCCCAAGGAGTCCGTTTTCGTCTCCCTGGTGCAGGGGAGCCGCTCGTTCTTCTACCAGGGTGATGACTGCACCTTGCTGGCGCCGGGCGAACTGGTCATCTACCGCACCGACAGGCCTTACCTGTTCGGTTTCTCCGGCGCGATGCGCCAGTTCATCTTCGACATCCCGCAGGAGTTGTTCGGCGAGCGCTGCCTGAGGCGACTCGACGGCCCGCTCAAGGTTGGCGTCGAGACCCGTTTGCAGCGCCTGCTGATCCGTACCCTGGCCGATCGCACCTGGGAGTTCTTCGAGCGCCCCCTGAATGATGAAGCGGGTCATTTCCAGGATGGAGCCATCGAGCTGCTGGCAAGCATCATCGCCGGCCAGGCAGGCGAACGTCGCGTCAGCGCCCACGGCGCTTCCTATCTGCTGGCGGCCAAGCGGATGATCGCCGAGCAGCTGGGCGACCCGGACCTGGATTGTGAAAGTGTGGCCCAGGCGGTCGGTATTTCGGTGCGCCATTTGGCGCGGCTCTTCACGCTGGAGGGCGGTTCGGTCAGCCGCTATATCCGCGACAAGCGCCTGGGGCAGGCACGCCGCATGCTCAGCAGCCCACAGGCGGTTGGGCTGGATATAAGCGAGGTCGCCTACCGTCATGGATATTCGAGCCAGGCGCATTTCGCCCGCAGCTTCAAGGCGCGTTATGGGTGCACGCCGAGCGAAGCGCGCAAGGCCCCGTCTTGTGGGCAGCCTGAGTGCGAGTAAGCGCGGAGCAGGGGGCGTACTCTATCTGCTGAGCCGGAGTTCGTTCTGGAGGACGGAAGAGGGGTGTAGCGTGATTCGCAGCCCGACTGCCAAGGCGCTCCTTGTAGCCCTGATCGTTGCCGTGGTGGTTTTCCTGGCGGCGCAGGCATTTTCCGAACGCCTTTTCCTGCTATTTCTGCCGCTGGTTTTCATCGGCGGCGCATGGTGGAAATGGCCGACCAAGCGGGGTTGAGCAAAGACCACTTCCAGTCAGGCGGGTCAGTTGATGTGAGCCGAATAAGTCGATTATTCGGCTCACGAGCTGGCAGGTGATGCTGCTATGAGGCAAGAGCCGACCGATCAGCTGCCCCGCACTGTTTCTTCCCGCTTCCATTCCGCCAGCGCGGTTGACACGAACAACCCCGCGACGCCCGCCAGGGTCAGTGGCAGGCCGTGGGGGCCAAGGTCCATCAGGACGCCACTGAGCAGCGGACCCAGGAGGCTACCAATTCCCCAGAGCAGGCCGGCAGCAGCGTTGGCTGTGACCAGATCGCGGCCGCGAAAGCGTTGGCCGATCAACACCAGCGCCAGGGTGTAGATACCACCAGCCACCGCCCCGAGCAGCACCAGCGCAGGCCATAACAGTGTCGGCGTTGCTATGAGCAGCGGCAGGCCAAGGCTGAGCAGCAAGGCGAGCAGGCCGCAGCCGAGGTGCAGCGCGGTGCGTTCGCAGCGGTCGGAGAACCAGCCCAGCGGCACTTGAAAAACCATGTCGCCCAGCAGGATCACTGTGGCCATGGATGCGGCGACGCTCACTGCATAGCCGTGGCTCGAGGCGTACACAGGAAACATTGAAAGCACCACGCTATCGAAGTACGAAAAGAACAACACACCCATGCTCAGGGCCGGCGCCTCGCGCACGAAGCCGGCCAGGGAGAAGCTGCGCGGCGCCTCTTCGTGCAGATGTCCACGGTCTTCGGGCATGGCCAGCGCCACGGTGGCCAGGGCGAGGAGCTGGCCTAGGCTGACCAGGCTGACGACCCAGGGCGCCTGCGCACCCAGCGCTGCGACCAGGGCCGGGCCGAGCAACTGGAAGGCGGTAAAGCTGGTCGCGTACAGCGCCACCACTGTGCCGCGATTGGACTCGACGCAGAGCTCGTTGACCCAGGCTTCACCCAGGATGATGGCCAGGCCCATGCCGATCCCCAGCACCAGTCGCGCCAGACCCAGCAGGTAGAGCGAGGAGGTGGTCAGTTCAATGGCCGCAGTGCTGGCCGCGCATAGCACGAAGCACAGCAGGTACAGGCGGCGCCGACTCAGCATCCGGCACAGGCGATCCACCAGCAGCGAGGCGAGGATCATGCCTGCCGCCGGGACCGCCGACAGCAGGCCGATCTGCACCGTGCTGGCGCCGGACTCCAGCAGGCGCAGGGCGACCAGGGGAAGGGTGGCACCGAGGCTGAGCCCGACAATGGACACAGCGAACAGCAGGATCGCCAACAGGGACTTGTTCATGGTTTCTCTCCACACCCCTCGGCGCGGATTGTCGAGGGATGCCAATGCATGCGAACTGGCTCGTGCCGCCACGGCGAACGAGCGATCGGAAGGGCGCGCGGCGAATCCCACGCCCGTCGGGCGCAGGCATCAGGCCGGCTTAGCGGGCGCTGGAGGGAGGAGAGAAGGTGAAGGCGAACAACACGCTGCGCCTGCGACGAGTCACCGAGTCGCAGGTGCGGTTGTGCGGTAGGGCTCGGAAGACCAGTTCCGAGCCGGCGGGATGGAGCAATGGGGTCATGGCGCGATAGGGCAGCATGAAAGTCCCCGAACTCTAAGGAGTGCTGGAAATCCCGTCAACGTGGCCATTGCTCTGGGCGAGCAGGAACCCTGCCGGTCGATGCGATGGCTAGCTGAACTGGGCGAGCAGGTGTTCCCTGAATACCTCGAGTACCTCGCTGGCCTCTCGGTTCTTTGCCGTCGCGAGGTGAAAGCTGACGTCGTAACTCAGTTCATCTGGCAGAAGCTTGCGCAGCTTTCCGGCGGATACCCATGGCTCCGCGATGTGCTCGGGCAAAAAGCTGATGTGCGCGCCGGAGAGCGCGAATATCAGGTCGGCATCCGCTTGTTCCGAGAGTGCGGTCTGCCGTTTGCTTCGCAGCCGGGAGCCGATGGAGTTGGTCTTGTAGAGGTGGGCGACCTTGTTCGCGGTTGTCAGGTCGTCGAGATTGACCGACTTCTTTGCGAAGAGGGGGTGCCGCTTGCCGCAGAACAGCGCCTGCTTCTCGACGAATAGCGGCTCGTAGTTCAGGGCCGACTGGTCCTCCGAGAAGTAACCGATTGCGAGCTGGATTTCGTTGTTGAGCAGCTGCCGCTCCAGTTCGGCCGGCGTCACGGATGTTATCTCGATGATGACTTCCGGGGCGCGCTGGCGAAAGTCGCCAACGGCTCTGGCAATGGATTCGATCACCGCCGGGGCCAGCAGCTCGGATATTCCGATATGGAGTTCGCCAAGCAAGACTTCCGAAACGTCCTGAGTCTCGCGGGTGAAGGCATTCAGCGCCTCCAGCAGGCGCTTGGCCGACTGCAGCACCCGCTCGCCCTTTGGTGTCAGGCGAAAGCCGCTTTTCCCTCTCTCGCAAAGCCGAAACCCCAAACGGGTCTCGAGCTTGGACATCTGTGTGCTGATGGTCGACTGAGCGATTCCAAGCTTGCCCTGAGCCGCACTGAAGCCGCCGCTCTCGACGATGGTCACGAAAATCCGCAGCAGCTGCAGGTCCATATCCCTAAGTTGGGTGAGCATGGCGATACATCACGTTTGGTTAATGTCATATTAGGATATTTCATATTTTACGTTATATGCAGGCACTGCAGAATTCGCCGACGACGCTCCTGGGCGTCAGCCGAATGTCTCTTCTGAGGTGCAAGACCGATGAGTCAAAACGATCTGGCATTTACCCGTTCCAGCCTGCACGGAACTCAGGCCGAGAGCACCTTTGCCGGTGCCACGAGCTTCATGCGCCGACGCTACAGCCGCGATCTCGGCGGGGTGGATCTGGCGATCACGGGGGTGCCCTTCGATACGGCGACTACCCACCGCCCCGGGACGCGCTTCGGGCCCCGAGGGCTGCGCATCGCCTCGACGGGGATTGCCTGGGCCCGCCATTGGCCGTGGGAGTTCGATCCGTTCGAGGTGCTGGCCGCTGTCGACTACGGCGATTGCGCCTTTGACCCGGGGATGCCGGAGTCGGTGCCGGCGGCCATCGAGCGGCACGCGGACGAGATACTGAAAAGCGGATGCGGAATGCTGACCCTGGGGGGCGATCATTTCATCACCTACCCACTGCTGAAAGCGCACGCCAAGGTACATGGTCCCCTTTCTCTCGTGCACTTCGACGCCCATACCGACACCTGGCCGGACCATGAAGCCAAGAGGATCGAGCATGGGACGATGTTCTATCACGCGGCCAGGGAGGGGCTCGTCGCTCCGGAGCGTTCGATCCAGGTCGGTATACGCACGACCAATGACGATCCAATGGGGTTCGACATCATCGATGCGCGCAAGGTGCATGAAGTGTCGCCAATGAAGGTCGCCCTGCAAATTCGCCAGCGCGTTGGCGATCATCCTGTCTACTTGACCTTCGACATCGATTGCCTGGACCCGGCCTTTGCACCGGGTACTGGAACGCCAGTCGCGGGTGGCCTGTCGAGCTACCAGGCCCTGGAGATTCTTCGGGAGCTCAGGGGTATCAACATCATCGGGATGGACCTGGTCGAAGTCTCGCCGCCGTATGACCACGCGGAAATGACCGCCCTCGCAGGTGCAACGCTCGCGATGGAAATGGTTTGTCTCTACGCCTGGCGGCACAAGTGCATGACGCGCTGACAAGGCAACGCTTGCGGACGTGCTCGAATCGCGAATTCACGAGCCTGGTGCGTGGCGCCGATGGGCGATGCGCTGGGGTGTTGGCTGCCCTCGCCATAGCTTTTCTGCAGCGCGCCAATCTTCAAGATGAGGGGGTATCGGAATGAGAAACAGAACTTACCGTAAGGCTGTTCCCGGAGATGCAGCAGCGTGCATTGATATTCGTGCTCGAACCCGGGAGAACGCCTTCTCCGAAGAGCAACTGAGGGAGCTGGGAATCACCGTCGATACCTGGAGCGACGGGATCAGGGACGGCAGCTGCCCCGGGTATGTCTGTTGTATGGACGACCGAATGATCGGCTATTGCTTCGGCGACAGGGGTAGCGGGGAAATCGTGGTGCTGGCGCTACTTCCCGAATACGAAGGGCAGGGAATAGGCCGGATGCTGCTGCAGTTCGTCGTGGATGACTTCAAGGTGGCAGGATTCAAGAGGCTCTTTCTCGGCTGCTCGACTGATGCTGCAGTTCGTTCCTATGGCTTCTATCGGCATCTGGGCTGGGTCTCCACTGGGGAGCTGGACGATGCCGGCGATGAAGTCCTGGAGTATCGATTGGGGTAGGGCGGGCCGCTGGGTTCATCCGCGTCGCCCTGATGGCGAGGGAGGGTGCAGGCGCCGGGCGCTTCCCCGGATGCATCTGGTCTGGCCGCGCGTACCCCACGATTCGCCTGCATATCGATCTCCTTTCTGCTGATCGGGTAGAAGCCGGCTGGCGCCGCGCGTTCCCCGCCCTGGGTGCAACCTTGCAGCGCTGGTGCTCCTTGGCTCCAGACCGCGTTGCGCGGCGCCAGCCTCTGTACGGTTGATCCCGCAGGTGGTGCGGTAGTTCCAGTGTCAAACCGCCATTAGTCGCGACCAGGTGGGGATGCTATCTGGAGGGGTAGTAGTTCGCATCTTTCTATATAGAAGGGTAAGGATGTGCGCACTCCCGATATGGGATGACAAAAAGATTTCAATTAACGGTTGACGGCAGCTTTTGCATCCCTATAATGCGCACCACTTCCGGCGCAGTCGCCAAGCAAAACTCCTTGATAATCAATGAGTTAAGCGAGCGGTGAGGGTGTCGGAAGGTTCTGCTTCGAAGTGTTCGCTTCTGGCGAATGAAGTGGAAAAAGAGGTGTTGACAGCGGGTTTGAACGCTGTAGAATTCGCCTCCCGCTGACGAGAAGAGTGAATCGGATCGGAAGCGCAAGCGGTTGAGTAGAAAAGAAAATTTCGAAAAACAGCTTGACAGTAAGAAAGGCTGCTGTAGAATGCGCGGCCTCGGTTGAGACGAAAGGCTTGATCGAAACGCTCTTTAACAACTGAATCAAGCAATTCGTGTGGGTGCTTGTGAGGTAAGACTGATAGTCAACTGATTATCAGCATCACAAGTAACACTCGTGAATTCGAGAGTTTATTTGCGAT
>NZ_JBHZGN010000029.1:0-87662 GCF_049334135.1 Metapseudomonas cellulosilytica
GGCAGCCCCCTTACCTTGTGGGGGCGAATTCATTCGCCAAGGGCAACGCGGTTGCCCCCTGCGGGTTCGAAGGGCAGCCCTGCGGCCTGCTTGGCGAATGAATTCGCCCCTACAGAAAAGCGCCCCAAGCCCCGCACCAATCCCCCGAGCTCCTACCGGCGTTGCGCAAATCGCATTGGTGTGTTGTGCGACGGCTGGATTCTCTCTCGCCGGGGTGCGCCCTAGTCTGGCGCCGTCAATTCTCAAACCACCCGACGAGGTACCGCCATGTCCCTTGGTAACTCCGCAACCGCCGACTCCCGGACGGCGTTGGCCATTGCACCACCGGCTTTGTCCAACTCCCTGGTGCTGTTTCTCGCGTTCTGCTGCGGTGCAGTAGTCGCCAACCTCTATTACGCGCAGCCGATCGTGGAGCTGATCGCCCCTTCCATCGGTCTTTCCACCGCTCACGCCAGCCTGATCGTCTCCCTGACCCAGTTCGGCTATGCCCTGGGCCTGCTGTTCCTGGTGCCCCTGGCGGACCTGCTGGAGAACCGGCGGCTGCTGGTGGGCTTCACGCTTGCCGCGGCTCTGTGCCTCGCCGCGGCAGCGCTGAGCCGCACGCCCTCGGTGTTCCTCGTCTGCTCGCTGCTGATCGGCCTGACTTCGGTAGCGGTGCAGATACTCGTGCCACTGGCCGCGCACATGGCTCCGGAAGAGTCCCGCGGTCGCGTGGTGGGTAACATCATGAGTGGCTTGTTGCTGGGTATCCTGCTGTCGCGTCCGCTGGCCAGCACCCTGGCCGAAGCCTTCGGCTGGCGTGGCGTGTTCTACAGCGCGGCGGTCTTGATGGCGCTGATGGCGCTGGTGATGGGGCTGCTGTTGCCACACCGGGTGCCCCTGCATCGGGCCAGCTATGGCGCGCTGATCGCCTCGGTATTCGCCCTGGCCCGGCGCTACGCGGTACTGCGCGAACGCTCCCTCTACCAGGGCCTGCTGTTCGCCAGTTTCAGCAGCTTCTGGACCATCGCCCCCATCGAGCTCGTCCGCCAGTACGGTTTCAACCAGGCCGAGGTCGCGATCTTCGCCCTGGTCGGCGCGGTAGGCGCCATCGCCGCGCCCATCGCAGGACGTCTGGCCGATGCCGGACACGGTACCCGCAGCACCGCCGTCGCCCTGTTGCTGGCTCCCCTGGCATTGCTCGCTGGTTCGCTGCCGGGCGCCGGCTGGTCATGGATGGTTGTCACTGCCGTGCTGCTGGATTTCGCAGTGCAATTGAACATGGTGCTCGGCCAACGTGAGGTCTACGCCCTCGACCCGCACAGCCGGGCACGCCTGAACGCGGTGTACATGACCAGCATCTTCGTGGGCGGAGCCCTGGGCTCGCTGATTGCCAGTCCGCTCTTCGAGCACCTTGGCTGGGCGTCTTTCGCTTGGCTGTCGGCGTTGCCGCCGGCATTGGCCATGCTGCTGTTCATCTTGCGCCCCCGCGCCTCCACCAGAGGCTGAGCCAGTCGCAATTCTGGCCGCAGGCCCAGGACCGCGTGGAAGATGAAAGCCACAAACGTCAACACCCCGCCCAGCAGCAGGAGTTGCTCCGCGATCAAGGCGCTATTGGCTACCGGAGCGGCCAGGTACGGTAAAACGCAGCTGGCCCTCCACCCTTTGCGCTCACTTTCAGGGCTTGCGCCGCCTGGCCGTCCCGGCAAACCATCTCAGCGATCGAAGCGGAAGGATGCCCCGTAGGCGTTGCCGGGCAGTCGGTCGGCACCGTCGGCGCGCAGGCGCGAGCGGAAGGTGCCACGCGGTGCGTCGGTGCGGTACAAGCCGCGCTTGATCAGCTCGGGGGCCACCAGTTCGGCAAAATCCTCCAGGGTGCCGGGACTCACCAGCGGATTGAGCATGTAGCCGTCGGTACCGGAAATCCGCGCGTGTTCCTCGATGCGGTCGGCGACCTGTTTCGGCGTGCCTACCAGGATCAGGTCGCTGCCTCGGGTCACCCGGGCGAAGCGCTGGCGCACCTCGCCGGCGGTCAGCGGTTTGCCGCTGCCGTCTGCGCGCATTACATAGGAGGTCAGGCCCTCGGTCTGGGTGGTCAGCGGTTCATTGTCGGCATAGCGGTCGATGTCGATGCCGGTGTCGCCGGCATAGCTCACCAATTGGGCGTTGAGGTGGTAGTTGCTCTGCAGTTCGTCGTATTTGCGTTGGGCCTCGATGGCGGTGGGCGCGGTGACGATGCGCAGCACGGTCAGGGACTTCACGTCGTTGCGGGCGCGGCCACGGGCTTCGGCCAGGTTGCGGATATCGGTCAGGCCCGCGCGGATTTCCTCGGGGTTCGATTTGGCGACGAACACCAGTTCGGCGTGCTTGGCGGCGAACTGCCGCCCGCGCTCGGACCAGCCGGCCTGGATCAGCACCGGCGAGCGCTGCGGCGAGGGCGCGCAGACATGGGGGCCGGCCACGCGATAGTGAGCTCCCTCGTGGTCGATACGGCGTACCCGGTCACCACGGGCGTATTGCCGGCCTGCCTTGTCGGCAACCACTGCATCGTCCGCCCAACTGCCCTCCCAGAGCTTGTAGACCACGTCGAGGAATTCCTCGGCGCGCTCGTAGCGGTCGCCGTGGCGGAGCATCTGGTCGAGGCCGAAGTTGTGCGCGGCGCTGGACAGGTAGGAGGTGACGATGTTCCAGCCGATGCGCCCTCCGGTCAGGTGGTCCAGGGTGCTGAAGCGCCGGGCATGGCTGAAGGGGTGCTCGTAGGTGGTGCTGACGGTGACGCCGAAGGCGAGGTTGCGGGTCTGCGCGGCCAGCGCCGGGATGTGCAGCAGCGGGTCGTTGGCCGGGGCTTCCACGGCCCACTTCAGGGCGGCGTCGGCCGAGCCGCCGTAGACATCGTAGAGGCCCAGCACGTCGGCAAAGAAGAACAGGTCGAGGTTGGCCTGTTCGGCGATGCGCGCCTGGTTCGACCAGAAGTCCAGGGTGTTGATGCGCACGCGCTCGTCGGCGGGGTGGGTCCAGAGGCTGGGGGCGCCGCCGCAGCCGACGCTGGCCTGCTCGTAGAGGGAGAAGAGGAGGGGCTTGGGATCGGACATGGTCATTCCTTGAGGCATTTCAGGTCAGGCCCGCTCGAGGGCGGGCCCGTGGCAACAGATCAGCGGCGGCCGGCGTAGGCCTTGCCGTAATGGCGCTCCAGGCGCGCCTGGATCAGTTCCAGGCCGATGGACAGCAGCCAGTAGATGACCGCGGCGGCGGTGAGCATCTCGATGTAGCGGTACGACGAGCGACCGTAGGACTGGGCGAGGAACATCACCTCCCACACGCCCATCACCGAGACCAGGGACGAGTCCTTGAGCATGGAAATGAACTGGTTGGTGGTGGGCGGGATGATGGTCCGCATGGCCTGTGGCAGGACGATGCGCCAGAAGGTCAGGGTCGGCCCCATGCCCAGGGCGGCGGCGGCCTCGCGCTGGCCCGGCGCCACGCCGATGATGCCGGCGCGGAAGATCTCGCTGAGGTAGGCGCCGTAGTTCAGCGAAAGGGCGAGGATGCCGGCGGTGATGGCGCCGGGCACCACGCCCAGTTGGGGCAGGCCGAGGTAGATCAGCAGGATCTGGATCAGCAGCGGCGTACCGCGGAAGAACGAGGCATAGAAGGTCGAGACACCGAAGGCCACGGCACTGCTGGACAACCGCGCCAGGGCGGCGAGGAAGCCCAGCACCAGTGAGCAGGCGATGGACGAGACGCTCAAGAACAGCGTCAGCGCCGCGCCCTGGAGGAAGCCGTTGGGCGCCAGGCTGAGCCCGGTGAGGTGGCGCCACTTGTCGAGGATGATCGAGAACTTCAGGTCGAAGCCGAGGAAGAAGGTCACGCACAGCGCGAGCATCACCGCCCAGGTCAGGTACAGCCGGGTACGGAAGCCGAACATCCGCTCGACGAGGGCGGGGCCCGCAATGCGCTGCGGGCGTGGGGGTTGCGGGAAGGCTGTCATTGGGTGATGTCGGCGCCGATCCATTTGTTGGAGATGCGCGCCAGGGTGCCGTCCTGCCTGAGCTGGCCGATCACCTCGGTGACCTTGGCGTCCCACTCGGGGTCACCCTTCTCGGTGGCGACCACATTGGGTTCGCCGTAGAGGGTGTCGCCAGCGATCTTGAAGCGCGGGTCCTGGGCGATGCGCTCGCGGGCGGTCACCAGGTTGGTGACCATGGCGTCCAGGCGCACGCCGGCGCCCAGGGCCAGGTCCTGGAAGGCCACGGTTTCGTTGTCGTAGGGGGCGATCTCCACCTGGTCGAAGGGGTAGTCCAGCGGCTTGTCCTCGGCGCCCTCGATCACCAGGTCCTTGCGCAGGTAGCTTTCGTAGGTGGAGGCACTGATAACGCCGACCTTCCGGTTGGACAGGTCCTTGCCGGAGCCGATACGGCTGTCCTTGGCGTTGACCACGACCACGGCAGGCGACTCGTAGTACTTCACCGGGAAGTTGAACACCTGGGCGCGCGCCTGGCTCGGCGTCATGGAGCAGATGCAGATGTCGTAACGGCCGTTCCAGTGGCCGGCGGCGATTACATCCCAGGAGGGGGTTTCCAGCTTGAGCTGCACACCCAGGCGATCGGCTACGGCCCGGGCGACGTCCACATCGAAGCCGTCCAGCTGGTTCTGCTCGTTGAGGAAGGAGAAGGGCGGGTAGTTCTCCATCAGGACCCCGACCAGTTCGCCCTTGCCCTGGACGCGGTCGAGGGTCTGTCCGGCGAAGGCTGAAGTGCAGGCAGTGGCAAGGGCCAGTCCCAGTGGCAGCAAGGTACGAATCTTCAAGGGAACTCCTAGGGTCGAATGATTTTATTGAACGCTTGGATCATTAAAAAGGAAATTAAAAAAGTATTAATAAGAATTTAATGGAATATTAAGCATGCGCTCGGCTATATCGCTCGTGCTGCGAGGCTTTGCAGGAGACATGCCCGAGCGGCACGTGCGCCGCCGCTTCGGGCTTCAGAGCAGATCGAGTGAAGGTTGCGCTGCTGAGGCAGCAGCAATTTGTGAAAGCGCTGTTGGCGGGCGGACAGCTGGCTGCTGGTCCGTCCGTTAGCTCGGGGACTCGCGCCTGATGCGGTGAATTCATCCTGAATCGGGCGCGGCATTCCCCATCACTCTTTACGCATTCTTGATGCCCCGCCACGTCCCCGGGACTCGTTCCTTTACGCCCCTCGTTCCGACAATGGCTCCACGGCGGCACAGACCGCATCAAGGAGCAAACGCAATGAGCATTCTCGACGGGGTGTCCCTGGTCCTGGCCATGGGGCTGTTCATCTATCTGCTGGTGGAGCTGCTGCGCGCCGAGCGCGGCTAGGAGGCCCCATGCAACTTCAGGACATCGGCCTCATCCTGGCCTTTTTCGTGCTGGTGCTGGCGCCGGCACCCTTCCTCGGGCGCTTCTACTACCGGGTGATGGAGGGGCAACGCACCTTCCTGACTCCGGTTTTCGCGCCCGTGGAGCGCTTCTGCTACCGCCTCTCCGGCGTCGACGCCGAGCGCGAGCAGGACTGGAAGTCCTACTGCGCCGCCCTGCTGGCCTTCAACCTGGCGGGGCTGATGCTGCTGTTCGCCATCCTCATGCTGCAGGGTGTGCTGCCGCTGAATCCGCAGAAGCTGCCGGGGCTGGAGTGGAGCCTGGCGTTCAACACCGCGGTCAGCTTCGTCACCAACACCAACTGGCAGGCCTATAGCGGCGAGGCCACGCTGAGCTACTTCAGTCAGATGGTCGGCCTCGGCGTGCAGAACTTCGTCAGCGCCGCCGTCGGCCTCTGCGTGCTGGTGGCCTTCGCCCGCGGCATAAGCCGCCGCAGCACCGATCGCCTGGGCAACTTCTGGGTCGACCTGACCCGCGGCACCCTCTACGGCCTGCTGCCGCTGTGCCTGCTGCTGGCGCTGTTCCTGGTCTGGCAGGGCGTGCCGCAGACATTGACCGACTACGCCCACGCCGTGACCCTGCAGGGCGCCGACCAGAGCATTCCGCTGGGCCCGGCAGCCAGCCAGATCGCCATCAAGCAGCTGGGTACCAACGGCGGCGGCTTCTTCGGTGTCAACTCGGCGCACCCGTTCGAGAACCCCACGGCCTGGAGCAACCTGCTGGAGGTGGCCTCCATCATCCTGATCCCGGCGGCCCTGGTGTTCACCTTCGGCCACTACGTCAAGGACCTGCGCCAGAGCCGCGCGCTGCTGGCCTGCATGCTGGTGCTGTTCGTGATCGGCCTGGGCGTGACGCTCTACGCCGAATACCAGCCGAACCCGGCCCTGGCCGCGCTGCCCATCGAGCAGGCCGGCTCCCTGGAAGGCAAGGAAAGCCGCTTCGGCATCGCCGCCTCGGCACTCTGGGCGGCGACCACCACGGCCGCGTCCAACGGCTCGGTGAACGCCATGCACGACAGCTTCAGCGCCATCGGCGGGATGATCCCGATGTTCAACATGATGCTCGGCGAGATCATCTTCGGCGGCGTTGGCGCCGGTCTCTACGGCATGCTGCTGTTCGTGCTGATCGCCGTGTTCCTCGCCGGACTGATGATCGGTCGCACCCCGGAATACCTCGGCAAGAAGCTGGAAGCCCGCGAAGTGCGCCTGCTGGTGGCCACATTGCTGGTGATGCCGGTGGGCGTGCTGGTGTTCTGCGGCCTGGCCATCAGCCTCGACGGCCCGGCTGCGTCCATCACCAATCCGGGCGCCCACGGTTTCAGCCAGGCGCTCTACGCCTACACCTCGGGCAGCGCCAACAACGGCTCGGCCTTTGCCGGCCTCCAAGCCAACACGCCGTTCCACAACGTGCTGATCGGCCTGGCCATGCTCCTCGGCCGCTTCGGCTACATCCTCCCGGTACTGGCCATCGCCGGCAGCCTGGCGATGAAGAAGCGCGCGCCGCTGGGCGCCAACAGCTTCCCCACCCACGGTCCGCTGTTCGTCACCCTGCTGACCCTCACCATCCTGCTGGTGGGCGGCCTGACCTTCCTGCCGGCGCTGGCCCTCGGGCCCATTGCCGAACATCTCGCACTGATCCAGGGCTTCTGACGGAGAACCAACATGAATGCCCCGATAAAGGCGCCCAAGGGCGTCAAGCAGCAACCCAGGACCTCCTTCGCCGCGCTGTGGAAACCGGCGCTGCGCCAGGCCTTCGTCAAGCTCGATCCACGCCAGCTGGTTCGCTCGCCCGTCATGTTGGTGGTCGAGCTGACCGCGCTGCTGACCACCGTCCTCTGCTTCATCCCCAACCCGGCGGTGAGCACCGGCCTCGCCGTGCAGATCGCCCTGTGGCTGTGGTTCACCGTGCTCTTCGCCAACTTCGCCGAAGCGCTCGCTGAAGGCCGTGGCAAGGCCCGTGCCGACAGCCTGCGGGCCGGCAGCCAGGGCCTGACCGCGCGCCGTCGCAAGGGCAGCGGCCAGTTCGAGACCATCGCCGCCGCCAGCCTGCGTCGTGGCGACGTGGTGCGTGTCGAAGCCGGTGAGCTGATTCCCGGCGACGGCGAGGTGATCGAAGGCATTGCCGCGGTCAACGAAGCGGCCATCACCGGCGAATCGGCGCCGGTGATCCGTGAGTCCGGCGGCGACCGTTCCGCCGTCACCGGCAACACCCGCATCGTCTCCGACTGGCTGCTGGTCAGAATCACCGCCAACCCCGGCGAATCCACCCTGGACCGGATGATCGCCCTGGTGGAAGGCGCCAAGCGCCAGAAGACCCCCAACGAAGTGGCGCTGGACATCCTGCTGATCGGCCTGACGCTGATCTTCCTGCTGGTGGTGGCCACCCTGCAGCCCTTCGCCCGCTTCGCCGGTGGCGACCTGCCGCTGGTCTACCTGGTGGCGCTGCTGGTGACCCTGATCCCCACCACCATCGGGGGCCTGCTGTCGGCCATCGGCATCGCCGGCATGGACCGCCTGGTGCGCCTGAACGTCATCGCCAAATCGGGCAGGGCGGTGGAAGCCGCCGGTGACGTGCATGTGCTGCTGCTGGACAAGACCGGCACCATCACCTTCGGCAACCGCCGCTGCAGCGCGATGATCAAGGCCCCCGGCGTGGCCGGCATGGAGCTTTCCGATGCCGCGCTGCTGGCCTCCCTGGCCGACGAGACGCCGGAAGGCAAGTCCATCGTCGAATACCTGCGCGGGCTGCAGTCGATGCAGGAACCGGCCCGCGAGGAAATCCAGGTGATTCCCTTCACCGCCGAGACTCGACTGTCCGGCGCCGACTGGGCCGGCCGCAGTTACCGCAAGGGCGCCGTGGACGCTGTGCTGGCCTGGGTTGGGATGACCCGGGACGAGGTGCCGGCGCCGCTGGCCCGAGAGATCGAGAAGATCGCCCAGAGCGGTGGCACACCGCTGCTGGTGGCGGCCGACGGCAAGCTGCTGGGCGCCATCCACCTCAAGGATGTGGTCAAGCCCGGTATCCGCGAGCGCTTCGCCGAATTGCGCCGAATGGGCATTCGCACCGTGATGGTGACCGGCGACAACCCGCTGACCGCCGCCGCCATCGCCGCCGAGGCCGGGGTGGATGACGTGATCGCCGAAGCCACGCCGGAGAAGAAGCTGAGCCGCATCCGCCAGGAGCAAGGCGAGGGCAAGATGGTCGCCATGTGCGGCGACGGCGCCAACGACGCCCCGGCGCTGGCCCAGGCCGACGTCGGCCTGGCGATGAACGACGGTACCCAGGCCGCCCGCGAGGCCGCCAACCTGGTGGACCTGGATTCCGACCCCACCAAGCTGCTGGACGTGGTGCAGGTGGGCAAGGAGCTGCTGGTGACCCGTGGCGCGCTGACCACCTTCTCGGTGGCCAACGACGTGGCCAAGTACTTCGCAATACTCCCCGCGCTGTTCGCCGGCATCTACCCGCAGCTCGGCGTGCTCAACGTCATGCAGCTGGCCAGCCCGCAGAGCGCCATCCTCTCGGCCATCGTGTTCAACGCCCTGATCATCATCGCGCTGATTCCGCTGGCCCTGCGCGGGGTACGGGTGCAGGCCACGGACGCCGCCCACCTGCTGCGGCGCAATCTGCTGGTCTACGGCCTGGGCGGCATCGTCGCCCCCTTCGTCGGCATCAAGGTGATTGATGTCCTGCTCAATGCAGTGGGACTGGCGTGACCGACTACCCCTTTCCCGCAAGGGGGAGGGGGCGGGGGAAGGGCGGAACCTTTCCCCGCGAACTTAGATTTCCCTCGAGGAACTGAATATGCTTAGCCAACTCCGTCCAGCCATAAGCCTCCTGGCCCTGATGACCCTGATTACCGGCGTCGCCTATCCCCTGACCGTTACCGGCATCGCCCAGCTGGCATTCCCCGAGCAGGCCAATGGCAGCCTGGTGCGCGATGCCAAGGGCGAGGTGCGCGGCAGTTCGCTGCTGGTGCAGAACTTCGAAGGCCCCCAGTGGTTCCAGCCGCGCCCGTCGGCCGCCGGCTTCGCCACCGTGGCCAGCGGCGCCAGCAACCTGGCGCCGAGCAACCCGGCCCTGGCCGAGCGCATCAACAAGGATGCGCAGCGCCTGGCCACCGAAGGCCACGGCAAGGTGCCCATGGCCCTGGTCACCACCTCCGGCAGCGGCCTCGACCCGCATCTGCCGCCGGCGGCCGCGCGCTTCCAGATCCCGCGCATCGCCGCTGAACGCGGGGTGCCGGCCGATACCCTGGAACGCCTGGTGGAGCAGAACACCGAGCGGCCCCTGATCGGTCCGGCGGTGGTCAATGTGCTGGCCTTGAACACAGCGTTGAACGAGATGACTCGATGAGTGATGCCCTGCGCGCCGACGCGCTGCTGGCCGATATGCCCCGTGGCGGGCGTGGTCGCCTGAAGGTCTTTCTCGGCGCGGCACCCGGCGTGGGCAAGACCTACGCCATGCTCCAGGCCGCCCAGGCGCAATTGCGCCAGGGCGTGGACCTGCGCGCCGGCGTGGTGGAAACTCACGGCCGTGCGGAAACCGAAGCCATGCTCGCCGGATTGCCGCAGCAGCCGCTGCGGCGTTTCGAGTATCGCGGCATGGCCCTCACCGAGATGGACCTCGACGGCATCCTCGCCCACCCGCCAAGTCTGGTGCTGGTGGACGAGCTGGCCCACACCAACGCCCCCGGCAGCCGCCACGCCAAGCGCTGGCAGGATGTGCAGGAACTGCTCGACGCCGGAATCGACGTCTACACCACGGTCAACGTCCAGCACCTGGAAGCCCTCAACGACCAGGTGCATGACATCACCGGCGTGCAGGTGCGCGAGACCCTGCCGGACTGGGTGCTGCAGGAGGCCGACGAGATCCTGCTGGTCGACCTGCCGCCGCGCGAGCTGCTCGAGCGGCTGCGCGAGGGCAAGGTCTATGTGCCCGAGCAGGCGCGCGCGGCCATCGACGCCTTCTTCTCCCAGACCAACCTCACCGCCCTGCGCGAGCTGGCCATGCAGACCGCCGCCGCGCGGGTGGACGCCGACCTCACCCGGCGCTATCGCCAGCGTGGCCTGGAGGCGCCCGCCGTGCGTGGGCGGTTGCTGGTGGGGATCGACGGCGACCATCAGGCCGAACGCCTGGTGCGCCATGCCTGTCGGGTCGCCGAGCGGCGCCACCTGCCCTGGTCGGTGGTGTACGTGGACACCGGCGGCGGCCGTTCCGAAGAGGTGCGTGCCCGTCTGCAGGGCGCCCAGCAACTCGCCGAGCGCCTGGGCGGCGAGGTGGTGACCCTGCGTGGCGAGTCCGTCGCCAAGGCGCTGGTGCAGCACGCCGATGAGCGCCGTGCCAGCCTGCTGCTGGTGGGGCGCAGCCGCCAGCGCCTGCGCCGCCGCCTGTTCGGCCGTGGCCTGGCGGAACGCTTGCTGTACCTCGCCGAAGGCCTGGAAGTCAGCGTGCTGGATACCGAGGCCGACAGCCGTCCACCCAGCCCGCGCGCGAACTACCCCTCGGGGCTGATGGACTACGGACTGGCCGTGGCGGCGGCCATGACCGCCACTGCCGTGGCCTGGGGGGTGGCCCATACCCTGGAGCTGCCGAACATTTCCCTGGTCTTCCTCGCCGCGGTGCTGCTGGTGGCGGTGCGCAGCAGCCTTGGGCCGGCGCTGGCGTGCGCGGTGCTGTCGTTCCTCGCCTACGACTTCCTGTTCATCCCGCCCATTTTCTCCTTCACCATCGCCCGCCAGGAAGACGTCCTGACCCTGCTGTTCTTCCTGCTGATGGCCGGGCTCACCGGCAACCTGGCCTCCCGCCAGCGCCGCCAGCTCAATGCGCTGCGCGACACCCAGTCGGAAACCACCGCGCTGCTTGATCTCTCGCGCAAGCTCACCGCCGCCACCGACCGCCAGGCGGTGCTGACCGTCGCCGTGCAGCAGTTCGACTCCTGGACGGACGTGGAGGTCTGCCTGCTGTCCCGTGGCCGTGATGGCGTCTGGAAAGTGGAGGCCGGCGCCCAGCGGTTGCTGGCCGAACAGGAGCGGGCGGCGGCGGAGTGGTCCTGGCAGCATGATCAGCCGGCGGGCCTGGGCACCGACACCCTGCCGGGCGGCCGCTGGTGGTGGCTGCCGCTGTCGGGGGAGGAGGGGCCGCTGGTGCTGCTGGGAGTGAGCCCCCGCGACGGGGCTCCGCTGCCGATTGGGCGACGCCGCCTGATCGCCGCCCTCGGTCAGCCCCTGGCCCAGGCCCTGGCTCGCGCCCAGCTGGCGGAGGACCTGGAAGCGGCACGCCTGCACGGCGAAACCGAGCAATTGCGCAGTGCCTTGCTGGCGTCGGTTTCCCACGACCTGCGCACGCCGCTCACCGCCATGCGCGGCTCCATCGACAGCCTGCTGGCCCTGGGCGAGACCATTCCCCTGGAGGATCGGCGCGAGCTGCTGGAAGGCACCCGCGACGAAGCCGAGCGACTGGACCGTTACATTCAGAATCTGCTGGACATGACCCGCCTCGGCCACGGCACCCTCAAGCTGGCCCGCGACTGGGTGGCGCCGGTGGACATCGTCGCCAGTGCCCTGCAGCGCCTGCGTCCGGTGCTGGCGTCGTTGCAGGTGGAAACCCTGGTGCCGGAACCGTTGCCGCTGCTCTATGTGCATGCCGCACTGATCGAGCAGGCGTTGGTCAACGTGCTGGAAAACGCGGCACGCTTCTCCCCCGGCCAGGGTCGCCTGCGCATTGCCGTGGGGGCCGACGAGACCGAACTGCGCTTCGCCGTCAGTGACCAGGGCCCGGGCATTCCGCCGGAAGAACGCGACAGGATCTTCGACATGTTCTATACCGCTGCCCGGGGCGATCGGGGCGGGCAGGGCACCGGCTTGGGCCTGGCCATCTGCCAGGGCATGGTCGGCGCCCACGGTGGCCGCGTGAGCGTCGGCGACGGCCTGGAAGGCCGCGGCGCCACCCTGACCCTGCACCTGCCGCTGCACCCGCAGCCGCAGGTGGAAGAAGAATGAGAACTGTCGGTTGGCGCGGGATGTTGTAGGGGCGAATTCATTCGCCAAGGGCGGCGCAGCTGCCCCAATGGGACCACCAGGGCAGACCTGCGGTCTGCTTGGCGAATGAATTCGCCCCTACAGTGAAAAGCGCCCCCGACAGCAAATGGATTCGACGAAGGACCCTATGACAACCAACCAACCGACCATCCTGGTCATCGACGACGAAGCGCAGATCCGCAAGTTCCTGCGCATCAGCCTGGCCGCCCAGGGCTACCGGGTACTGGAGGGCGCCAATGGCCGCGACGGATTGGCCCAGGCGGCACTGGCAAAGCCCGACCTGGTGGTACTCGACCTCGGCCTGCCGGACATGGATGGCCAGGCCGTGCTTCGCGAGTTGCGTGAGTGGTCCCAGGTGCCGGTGCTGGTGCTCTCGGTACGCGCCAGCGAAGGCGAGAAGGTCCTGGCCCTGGACGGTGGCGCCAACGATTACGTGACCAAGCCCTTCGGTATCCAGGAGTTCCTCGCCCGCGTACGGGTGCTGCTGCGCCAGGGCGGTCCCGGCGAGCAGCAGGAGGCCAGCATCGCCAGCGGCCCGCTGCGGCTGGACTTCGCCTACCGCCGGGTGACCCTGGACGGTGAGGAAGTCGCGCTGACCCGCAAGGAGTACGCGGTGCTCGCCCAACTGGCCCGTCACCTGGGCCGGGTGGTGACCCAGCAGCAGTTGCTCAAGGACATCTGGGGCCCTACCCATGTCGAGGACAGCCACTACCTGCGCGTGGTGGTCGGCCACCTGCGGCAGAAGCTCGGCGACGACCCGGCCGACCCGCGATTCATCGTCACCGAGGCCGGTGTCGGATACCGCCTGCGGGAAACCTGAATTCGCTGTGCCGCCATGCTCGCGGCGCGCGTCCAGTGCTGCATGAGCGCGCAGACGCTCCTCACTGGAAGGACCAGCATGCAGCAGTTGTTGAACGACATCCTCGACGAAGTACGTCCCCTGATCGGCCAGGGCAAGGTCGCCAGTTATATTCCCGCGCTTTCCTGCATCAGCCCGGACCAGCTCGGCATCGCCGTCTACAGCAACGATGGCGAGCTGACCTACGCCGGCGATGGCCTGACGCCGTTTTCCATCCAGAGCATCTCCAAGGTGTTCAGCCTGGTGCAGGCTATCCAGCATTCGGGCGAAGACATCTGGCAGCGCCTGGGGCACGAGCCCTCGGGGCAGCCGTTCAATTCGCTGGTGCAGCTGGAGTTCGAACGCGGCGTGCCACGCAACCCCTTCATCAACGCCGGCGCGCTGGTGATCTGCGACATCAACGAATCGCGCTTCGCCGCGCCGCCGCTGTCCATGCGCGATTTCGTCCGGCGCCTGTCGGGCAACCCCCATCTGGTGTCGGACGAGGTCGTGGCCCGTTCCGAGTACCAGCACCGCGCACGCAACGCCGCCATGGCCTACCTGATGCAATCCTTCGGCAACTTCCACAACGATGTGGAGGCCGTGCTGCACAGCTACTTCCACCATTGCGCCATTCGCATGAGCTGCGCCGACCTGGCCCTGGCCTTCAGCTTCCTCGCCAACAACGGCGTCAGCCCTCACAGCGGCGAACAGGTGCTCACCCCGCGCCAGGCCAAGCAGGTCAACGCCATCATGGCCACCAGCGGCCTCTACGACGAGGCTGGCAACTTCGCCTATCGCGTCGGCCTGCCGGGCAAGAGCGGGGTAGGGGGCGGAATAGTCGCGGTGGTACCCGGCCGCTTCACCGTCTGCGTGTGGTCACCGGAACTCAATCCGGCCGGCAACTCCCTGGCCGGCATGGCCGCGCTGGAGAAGCTCTCCGAGCGGATCGGCTGGTCGATTTTCTGAAGCCTTGGGCGCTGACCTGTTGGGGCGAATCTGTAGGGGCGAATTCATTCGCCAAGGGCGGTGAAGCTGCCCCACGGACTGTCAGGCAGACCTGCGGTCTGCTTGGCGAATGAATTCGCCCCTACAAAAAAGAAGATCGAGCTTCGGAATCACTTCCCTTGCTCGTAACGTTCCAGGGTCTCGCGGGCGATCTGCCGGCCCAGCTGGATCAGCTCCGGGGCCTTGTAGAACTCGAAGAAGCGGCACACCCGCTTGGGCACGTTGATCAGGATGTCCGGCGGGTAGCCGGCGATCTTGTACTGGGCCAGCGAGGTCTGCATCACCTCGAAACTCTGGTTCACCAGGTCCAGCAGGGACGCGGGACCGACGCTGGCGATCACCTGCGAGCCGCTGGCGGACCGGGGGGCGCCGGCGGTCTCCGGGGCGGCCCCGGGTTGCTGCATCTGCGGTGCCGCGGCGTCCAGCCAGGGATTGCCGCCGGGAAGGCTTTCCGGGTCGAGCAGGCCATGGGGCTCGTCGCCGCCACGCTTGAGGAAGGGCAGGCGCGACCCGAGGGAGGCCATCAGCAGATCGAGGCGGCCCTTGATCGCCGGCGGGCGTTCGATCACCGGCAACTGGTACTCGCGCTGGGTGGTGGCGTTGAGGTTGACGGCGATGATCAAGTCGCAGTGGCTGGACACCACCGGAATGATCGGCAGCGGGTTGAGCAGGCCGCCGTCCACCAGCATGCGGCTGCCCTGGACTACCGGGGTGAAGAGGCTGGGAATGGCCGCCGAAGCGCGCATCGCCTGGTGCAGGCAGCCCTCCTGGAACCAGATCTCCTGCTGGTTGGTGAGGTCCGTGGCGACCGCCGTGTAGGGGATGGGCAAGTCCTCGATGTTGATCTCGCCGACGATGTCGCGAATGCGTCCGAAGACCTTTTCGCCGCGGATCGCGCCGAGGCGAAAGCTCACGTCCAGCAGCCGCAACACATCGAGATAGTCGAGGCTTTCGGTCCAGTCGCGGTAGTGGCGCAGCCTGCCGGCGGCGTAGATGCCGCCCACCACGGCGCCCATGGAACAGCCGGCGATACAGGCGATGTCGTAGCCGCGCGCTTCGATTTCCTCGATCACGCCGATGTGCGCGTAGCCGCGCGCGCCCCCCGATCCCAGCACTAAAGCCACGCGTTTGCGCATGCGAAATTCCCCCGCCAACGATCTTTCGACGATACGCCCGTGGCGGGGGCGTCGCCAAGCCGCGCGGCCCCCCACCGGGGCCGGCGGTCGGCAGTGTCGACCCGTTTGCGGAGTTGAGTCTTCCGGGTACCGAACCGTCCGTCGACACACTAGACTTTGTCGATCTTCACCACAGGAGCTTCATTGATGAAAGCCTGGATCAGTCTGCCCCTGATTACCCTGCTGCTCGTTGGTTGCGCCGGCAAGACCGTCCATCGCGACAGCTGTGCCACGGAAATCGATGCCGCCTGGCAGGAACTGGATCTGGCCAAGGCCGAGGGATTCTCCGGTACCGTGAGCTACTCCAAGGCTCTCAGCCTGCTCACGGCCGCCAAGACGCAGCAGCAGTTCGAGGCCTTCGAGGGCTGCACCGACAAGGCTGCGAAGGCACGCTTCTATATCCGCGAGTCCCGCGCCGGGCGCTGATGGTCGTGCCCGGGAAGCCGCCAGGCTTCCCGGGGTGGTCCGTCGCTACGGAGTGGGGTGTCGTGCCTTGCCAGCGCTTGGAGGCATGGATGATGTTCGACACTTCCCGATAACCCAGGCGCTCGGCGATACCGTCCGGGAACAGGATTGCACCAGTTGGCACAAGAGTGCCGATTTCCGCCATGCCTGCAACTGGGCGGGCTTCACTGTCAGCTACCGTCAGCAGACTCGTTGCCCGGAGCTGGATCATCATGAATGCCCCCCTTGAGTTCACTGCGCCCGAGCCTGGCCAGCCATGGCTGCGCGCGACGCTGCGCGGCGCACTGCGCGTGCTGTTCCGTGGCCTGATGCGCCCGCCCATGCCCGTGATGCTTCAGCGGCTGGTGCTGCGCTCGCTCTCCACCAGCATCCTGGCGCCCCGTGGCCTGCTGCGGGATACGGGATGCCTGGCCGGCCGCCCCTGCGAATGGCACCGGCCCCAGGGCGGCAGCCATGTGGTGCTGCTCTACCTGCATGGCGGCGCCTTCATCACCGGCTCGCCGGCCACCCACCGGGCCATCACCGCCAGCCTGGCCAAGCGTGCCGGTGTGGCGGTGTGCGCGCTGGACTACCGACTGGCACCGGAGCATCCCTTTCCCGCAGCGCGGGACGATGCCGTCACCGCCTACCGCGAGCTACTGGAGGCGGGTTTCCCAGCTTCGCGCATCGTCATTGGCGGCGACTCGGCGGGCGGCAATCTGACGCTGCTCACGGCATTGGAAATCAAGCGCCAGAAGCTGCCCCGGCCGGCGGGGCTGATCTGCTTCTCGCCGGTAACCGACCTCAGCGGTACGGCGCACCACTGTCCCCCGGCGGGCGATCCGCTGATCCACCCGGCCTGGGTGGATCAGGCGATGACGCTCTATTGTCCATCCGGCCTGGACCGCCGCGATCCGGCGTTGTCGCCGCTGTTCGCCGACCTTGCCGGTCTCGCCCCCATGCTGGTGCAGGTGGCCGAGGACGAGGTGCTGCGTGACGACAGCCTGCGCCTGGCTACACGGGTGCGCGCGGCGGGCGGCTGGGTTCGGCTGGAGCGTTATCCGGGACTCTGGCATGTGTTCCAGACGCACACGGGGGTACTGCGCACGGCCGACGAAGCCCTGGCCAGCGCCGCTGATTTCATCTGCAGGCAGGTGGAGGGGGGCGCCTGAACCGGGATTGACCCTCTCCCCCGCGCTGGCCAGTCTGGCCGGGCGCAAGGCCAATTTATTGGCGGATCAGACCTGAGCGCCGCCTGTCGCCACTTTTGCGACAATTTGTCCAGCTTTCCGGCAGACCCGCCGTGGTGGCGCTACCCTGCAAAATGAAAGCAGAAAAGCTCACTCGACGAGTGAATCAGTGGTCGGGTCCGCGCGGGGCCTGGCCGGGGTCTGGCGCTGTGTCTGCAGGGTCGGCCCGGGGGCGGCACTGCATGGTGTCGCGAAGCCGAATCCACCGGCTTCTCGGAAAAGCGGAAAAACGCGGAACTCTCATCCATCGCTAAGAGGAGGTCGTTTCATGAGCACAGCCTTCCACGATGATGTCAGCAGCAATCTGTTGCGCCGCATGAAAGAGGGCGGTTTCGATTTTGCCCGTGTCCATCCGATCGAGTTCTATGCCATCTTTCCCGACGAGGACCGGGCGCGAATGGCTGCGAAGAATTTTCGTGGTGAGTCCTTGAATGCACAGGTGTCGGTCCGCGCCGATGGGGCCTGGCACCTGCAGGTGAGCAAGGTGATGTACGCCACCCATGCGGGAATCGGTGATTTCGAGCACGACCTGGAAGCCCTGGTGGTGCCGCTTGGCGGCGTGCTCGATGGTTGGGGCGTGACCCAGGAAATTCCGGCCACGCGACCTTGAAGTGACTCCGGTTCGTGGCGGCCGGCCCGCCGCGAACCGGACATGCCGGAGCCTGCTTCCGGCGTTGAATCTGCTCCCTTCCGTTGCGGCTCTGCTGCAAAATTGAGACTTCCTTTACTCGACCCGGCATGGCCTTTGCCTCAGACTCCTCCATCGGAGGGGACCCCATGACCGACATCCTGATTCTTACCCATGCCGACTTCTGTTCGCCCGGCTACCTGGCGACCGTCCTGGATCGTGAGCAACGCGACTTCACCGTGCTGCGCGCGGACCTGGGCGAACTGGAGGGCTACGACCTGGACCGACCCAGGGCCGTGGCCATCATGGGCGGGCCCATGAGCGTGAATGACCCGCTGCCCTGGATAGGGGCGGAAATCGATGCGTTGCGTCACTTCATCGCCCGCGACGTACCCATGATCGGCCACTGCCTGGGCGGCCAACTGCTGGCTCGCGCCCTTGGCGCATCGGTGCACCGCATGCCTTATACCGAGATCGGCTGGCAGCCAATGGAGACGCGTGCCCCGGCCAGCGACAACCCCTGGCTGGCGCATCTGCCGACGGAGTTCGCCATCTTCCAGTGGCACAGCGATACCTTCGACCTGCCGGAAGGCGCGCAATGGTTGATGGACAGCCCCTGGTGCCCCAACCAGGGCTTTTCCTGGGGCGACCAGGTGCTGGCGTTGCAAGGCCATCCGGAGATGACCGAGGACCTGGTGCGCCTCTGGCTGACGGACTGGGCCCACTTGCTGGATGAGACCCAGCCCAGCCAACAGGCCAGGGCGCGCATGCTCGAGGACCTGCCGGCCAGGGTGGCGGCGCTTAACCAGGTGGCGGACGGCTTCTATCGGCGCTGGTTGGGCCTGGCGTTCGGCTGAGGATCCGCATCCGCCGTGGGGCGACTGCTCTTGTAGGGGCGAATTTATTCGCCAAGGGCTGCGCAGCTGCCCCCTCGGACGTCCAGCGGCAGGCCTGCGGCCTGCTTGGCGAATGAATTCGCCTCTACAGAGTTCGGGCCCCCTTCAGCCGTTCAATGCCGAATCATCACATGCCGCACCACGGTGTAGTCCTCCAGGCCATACATGGACAGGTCCTTGCCGTAGCCGGACTGCTTGAAGCCGCCGTGGGGCATCTCGTTGGTGAGCATGAAGTGGGTATTGATCCAGGTGCAGCCGTATTGCAGGCGCGAAGCCACCGCAGCGGCACGGCCGACGTCGCGGGTCCAGACCGATGAGGCCAGGCCGTAGTCCGAATCGTTGGCCCAGCGCACCGCCTCGTCCACGTCACTGAACGGCGTGACCGTCACCACCGGGCCGAACACTTCCCTCCGCACGATCTCGTCATCCTGTTTCGCATGGGCCACCACCGTGGGCTCGTAGAAGAAGCCGCTGCCGGCCACCGGCTTGCCGCCGGTGGCGATCTGGATATGGGACTGGCCACGGGCGCGGTCGACGAAGCCGGCCACCCGTTCGCGCTGGCTCTGGGTGATCAGCGGGCCGAGCTCGGTGGTCGGGTCGTTCTGCAGGCCGATCTTGAGGCTGGAGACCGCGCTGGCCAGGTCCGCCACGAAGTTGTCGTAGATCTTCCTGCCGGCGTAGATGCGGCAGGCCGCGGTGCAGTCCTGGCCGGCATTGTAGAAGCCGAAGGTACGGATGCCGGCCACCACGTCGGCCAGATCGGCGTCGTCGAACACCAACACCGGCGCCTTGCCGCCCAGCTCCATATGGGTGCGTTTGGCGCTTTCGGCGGCGCTGCGGATGATGGCCTTGCCGGTGCCCACCGAACCCGTCAGCGACACCATGCGTACCAGTGGGTGCGACACCAGCGGGCTGCCCACGGTCGGGCCGCGGCCGGTGACGATGTTGACCACCCCTGGCGGCAGCAGCTCGGTGATGAAATGGGCCAGGCGCAGGACGGTCAGCGGCGTCTGCTCGGAGGGTTTGAGCACTACGGTGTTGCCGGCGGCCAGGGCCGGACCGAGCTTCCAGGCCGCCATCATCAGCGGGTAGTTCCAGGGCGCGATGGAGGCGATCACGCCCACCGGGTCGCGGCGGATCATCGAGGTGAAGCCCGGCAGGTACTCCCCGGCGGCAGAACCGGTGAGGCAGCGGCAGGCGCCGGCGAAGAAGCGGAACACGTCGGCGATGGCGGGGATCTCGTCGTTCAGGGCGGCGGCGTAAGGTTTGCCGCAGTTGTCCGACTCCAGTTTCGCCAGCTCTTCGGCATGGCCTTCGATCTTGTCGGCCAGTTTGAGCAGCAGGGTGGCGCGGTCCCTGGGCGAGGTCCGTGCCCAGCCTTCGAAAGCGGCATCGGCGGCGCGCACGGCAGCTTCGACCTGGGCTTCGCTGGCTTCGTGGACTTTCACCAGTACCGCACCGGTGGCGGGATTCAGGACATCCAGCGCTTCGCCTTCGCCTTGAAGGAACTGGCCGTTGATCAGCAGTTTGGTTTGCATGGTGGGGTCCTCGATCGAGTGCCATTCATCCCCTCTCCCGCTTGCGGGAGAGGGTTAGGGAGAGGGTGACGAAGCAGGGGCGGGCAGCGTTGCCTGGACAAGCCTCGCAACCCTCTCCCCGGCCCTCTCCCTGAAAGGGAGAGGGGGTGGATTGTGCGCGGAGGCAAGCGTATTCACTTGCCACCCCCCGCCACCGCCTCGGTCCCCCGCGTCAGGTAGTAGGCGCCGAGGATGGGCAGCATGGTGGCGAGCATCACCAGCAATGCCACCACGTTGGTCACGGGCACATCACGGGGACGGCTGAGCTGGCTGAGCAGCCAGAGGGGCAGGGTCTGTTCGTGGCCGGCGGTGAAGGTGGTGACGATGATTTCGTCGAAGGACAGCGCGAAGGCCAGCATGCCGCCGGCCAGCAGGGCGGTGGCGATATTCGGCAGGATGATGTAGCGGAACGTCTGCCAGCCGTCGGCGCCCAGGTCCATGGAGGCTTCGATCAGGTTGTGGGAGGTGCGGCGCAAGCGCGCGATCACGTTGTTGTAGACGATCACCACGCAGAAGGTGGCGTGGCCGACGACGATGGTGAAGATGCCGGGCTCGATGCCGAGGGTCTTGAACGCCGAGAGCAGGGCAATGCCGGTGATGATGCCGGGCAGGGCGATGGGCAGGATCAGCATCAGGGTGATGCTCTCCTTGCCGAAGAAATCGCGCCGGTACAGCGCGGCCGCGGCCAGGGTGCCGAGCACCATGGCCAGCGCGGTGGCCAGGCAGGCGACCTTCAGCGACAGGATGATGGCCTGCAACACATCCTCGCGGCTGGCCACCACGACGAACCAGTCCAGGGTGAAGCCCTGCAGCGGGAAGCTGTAGGCCGACTCTTCGGTGTTGAAGGCGTAGAGCAGGATCACCAGGATCGGGAAGTGCAGGAACAGCAGCCCGCCCCAGGCGGCCAGGCGCAGGCCCCATGAGGCTCGTTCAAAGCGCATCGAAGGCCCCCAGCCGCTTGGCGATGGACAGGTAGATGGCGATCAGCACGATGGGCACCAGGGTGAAGGCCGCCGCCAGCGGGATGTTGCCCACCGAGCCCTGCTGCACGTAGACCATGGTGCCGATGAACAGCCCGCTGGGTCCCACCAGCTGCGGGATGATGAAGTCCCCCAGGGTCAGGCTGAAGGTGAAGATGGAGCCGGCCACCACGCCGGGAAAGGACAGCGGCAGGATCACCTGGGTGAAGGTCTGCCGGGGCTTGGCGCCGAGGTCCGCCGAGGCCTGCAACAGCGAGGGCGGCAGGCGCTCCAGGGAGGCCTGGATCGGCAGGATCATGAAGGGCAGCCAGATGTAGGTGAACACCAGGAAGCGCCCCAGGTGCGAGGTGGACAAGGTGTTGCCGCCGAGCCCGGGCAGGGTCAGCAGGTTGCCCAGCAGGCCTTCCAGGTGCAGTTGCTGGATCAGCCAGTAGAAGATCCCGCCCTTGGCCAGGATCACCGTCCAGGCATAGGCCTTGACGATGTAGCTGGCCCACATGGGCAGCATCACGGCGATATAGAAGAAGGCCTTTTCCCTGGGCGAGGCGTAGCGCGCCATGTAGTAGGCGATGGGGAAGGCCAGCACCGCGCTGGCCAGGCTCACGGCGATGGCCATGGTCAGGGTGCGCAGGATGATGTCGTAGTTGGCCGGGTTGAGCAGGGCGACGTAGTTGGCCAGCGTCAGCTCCGGCGTCACCGCCATGGTGAAGTCGTCGAAGGTGTAGAAGCTCTGCCAGAGCAGGGCGAACAGGGAGCCGACATAGATCACGCCGAACCACAACAGCGGCGGGGTCAGGAGCAGCAGCAGGTAGAGCGTCGAGCGACGGTAGAGCAGGTTGGAAAGCCCGCGCAGGGGACCGCTCTGCTGGCTGGCGAGGACGGTGTTCATGACCTACTCGCTGAGCGCGACCATCGCGCTGCGGGCCCAGCAGGCCTGCACCTGCTGGCCGGGATGCGGGCGTGCGCTGTCCTGCTGCTCGCCGTTGGGCAGGCTCACCGCCAGGCGGCCGCCGCCTTCGAGGTTGAGTTCGTAGCGGCTGCTGGCGCCCAGGTACTGCACGTCATGCACTGTGCCGCTGACCTGCAGCTCGCCATTGGTCGCACTGCCGAAACGCACGTGTTCCGGGCGCAGGGAGAAGGCGCCGGGATTGCCGGTGAGGCGCTGGGCCAGGTCGCCGTGGAGCACGTTGGCGGTGCCGACGAATTCGGCGACGAATCGGGTACGGGGCTGGCGATAGAGATTCTGCGGGCTGTCCACCTGCTCGATGCGGCCCTTGTTGAACACCGCCACCCGGTCGGACATGGACAGCGCTTCGCCCTGGTCGTGGGTGACGAAGATGAAGGTGATACCCAACTGGCGCTGCAGCTTCTTCAGTTCCACCTGCATCTGCTCGCGCAGCTTGAGGTCCAGGGCGCCGAGGGGTTCGTCCAGCAGCAGCACGCGCGGGCGGTTGATCAGCGCACGGGCCAGGGCCACCCGCTGGCGCTGGCCGCCGGAGAGCTGCGCCGGCTTGCGCTCGCCATAGCCGGGCAGGGCGACCATGCCGAGGGCTTCCTCGGCGCGGGCCAGGCGCTCGGCGCGGGCCACGCCCTTGACCTTGAGGCCGTAGGCGACGTTGTCGCGCACGTTCATATGGGGGAACAGCGCGTAGTCCTGGAACACGGTGTTCACGTCGCGCTCGTAGGGCGGCAGGCCGGCGGCCTCTTCGCCGTGGATGCGGATGGAACCCGAGGTGGGCTGCTCGAAACCGGCGATCAGGCGCAGGCAGGTGGTCTTGCCCGAACCGGAGGGGCCGAGCATGGAGAAGAACTCACCATCGCGGATTTCGATGGACACCCGGTCCACCGCCCTCACGTCGCCGTAGTGGCGGCAGACATCGGTGAACTGGACGGCTGTGGTCATGGATATGGCTCCGGAGGGCTTTGCTCCCTCTCCCTCCGGGAGAGGGGTAACTTCTGGGGAGAGCTCGGTGCGAGTTACCTGCCTCCCATGATCGAGATGTAGTCCTGGGTCCAGCGGCTGTACGGGACGAACTTGCCGCCCTCGGCCTGCGGGGTTTTCCAGAAGGCGATACTGTCGAACTGGTCGTAGCCGTTGGTGGCGCAACCGCCGGGGCCGAGGAGTTCGCTGCTGGTGCAGGCCTTGGCGACCACCGGCAGGGAGCCGAACCAGGCAGCCAGGTCACCCTGGACCTTGGGTTCCAGGGACCAGTTCATCCACTTGTAGGCGCAGTTCGGGTGCTTGGCGTCCACGTGCAGCATGGTGGTGTCGGCCCAGCCGGTGACCCCTTCTTTCGGGAACACGGTTTCCACCGGCTGCTTTTCGGCCTTCAGGGTGTTGGCCATGTAGCCCCAGGTGCTGGAGGCGGCCACGCCCTCGTTCTTGAAGTCGCTCATCTGCACGGTCGCGTCATGCCAGTAACGGTGCACCAGGCTGTGCTGCTTGCGCAGCAGGTCCAGTGCGGCGGCGTATTGTTCCTCGGTGAGCTGGTAGGGGTCCTGGATCTTCAGCTCCGGCTTGGCGGACCTCAGGTAGAGCGCGGCATCGGCGATGTAGATGGGGCCGTCGTAGGCCTGCACGCGGCCCTTGTTGGGCTTGCCGTCGGCCAGTTGCTGCGGCTCGAAGACCACCGCCCAGCTATCCGGCGCCTGCTTGTACAGCTTGGTGTTGTACATCAGCAGGTTCGGGCCCCACTGGTAGGGGGTGCCGTAGTGCTGGCCGTTCACCGTGTGCCAGGGGGCGTCCTGGAGACGCTCGTCGAGGGTATTCCACTTCGGGATAAGGGCGGTGTTGATCGGCTGGACCCGCTTGCCGAACACCAGCCGCAGGGAGGCATCGCCCGAGGCGGTGACCAGGTCGTAGCCGCCCTTGGCCATCAGGCTGACCATCTCGTCGGAGGTGGCGGCGGTCTTCACGTTGACCTTGCAGCCGGTGTCTTTCTCGAACTGGGTGACCCAGTCGTAGCTCTTGTCCGACTCGCCGCGCTCGATGTAACCGGGCCAGGCGATGATATCGAGCTGGCCTTCGCCGTTACCGATCTGCTTCAGCGGCTCGGCGGCCTGGGCGGAGGTGATGAGGCAGGCGCAACTGACGGCGAACGAGAGGAATGCGGGTTTGAGCGAAGGCATTGTCGACTCCTGTTGTACATGACGTGCGGAGCCTGTTCGGCGGAACTGCATGCCGTTGGCGGTGCGTTGAAAGCGAACCGAAATGTACCGCCGCTGCTCGCATTGAGCAGCGTAGTTCGGGGCCTTGGGGCTGACAAGGAAGGGGCCGGAGGGCGCCACCGCCGGTGTTTTGCGATTGGCTTTCGCTCATGTTCGCGGGGCGGGTTGGCGGGCCTTGGGCGGTGGACCGCTGAAGCGCGGTCCGGCCCGGTGCCTGGCGGTAATAAAGGAAGGGGAGTTGCAGCCTCAGCGCGGGTACAGCGGTGGCAGCTGGCTCGGCTCGGCGACCGTCTGCTGCTGCGTCTGGGGCGCCGGCAGGGCGCGGATGGCTTTCCACAGATCCTCGCCCTGCCATTGCTGACCGGTTTCGCTGTAGAGCGCGCCATTGAGTCCATCCATGGCGTCGGACAGGGGCACGAAGCGCGCGGCCATGTCGGCGAGGGTCTCCGGTTGTTGGCGCGCCCAGTTGTCCAGGGCTTGCCGGGTGGCGTGGGGATCATTGGATTGGCAGGCGCGGCGCAAGTCGTCCAGCAGGGTGCGGGGGCTCGGCCCGGCCTGGACGGTGGGCAGGATCGCCGGCTGGCGACGGGCGCGCCACCAGAGGCCGAAACCCAGCAGCGTGGTGCCGGCGAGCAGGGCGCTGGCGAGCTGCCAGGGCCAGACCCGGGCCTGGCTGGCCGCGGCGCCGGCCGGGGCGCCATCGGCCGGGCGGGTGCTGGCTTCCAGCTCCGGATTGCTGGCCACTTCCAGGCTGCGTGCCGGAATTTCGCTCTGTTCGAGGCGATCCAGGCGCGTGTTCCACCAGGCGATGCGCACTGTCGGCAATTCCAGGCGGCCGCTGCTGGTCGGCACCAGGGCCTCGCGTTCTTCGCGGCTGCCGATCAGGCCGCGTTCATCGATCTTGTTGGCCAGCTGCGGCTGGTCGGGATAGCGCCGCAGGCCATTGGCCTGGGTCGCCGGCAGGGGCGGGATCTGGTTGCTGGACAGCCCCTCCACCTGGAGCAGCAGGCTGCGGGTCAGCGAGTCGCCGCTCTGCACCGCCTTGGGGTCCGGGCTCCAGGATTCAGTCAGGGTCAGGTTACGCGCCGGTAGCCAGGGTGCGTCGGCCGGGTACTCGGCAGGCTTGGGTTTGACCGTCAGCGGGATGCGCGGCGAATTGACCCGCGTCAGCTTGCCCGGCCTGGGGCCGAAGGGCTGGAAGCCGTCCTGGCTGCCGGGGTCGACCAGGGTTGCGCTGAAGACTTGCGGCGGGATGTTCAGCACGCCGCTCTTCTGCGGGAAGAGGGCGTAGCGCACCTCGATCACGCCGTGGCGCACGCCATTGATTTCCTTCTCGTAGGTGCGTGGATCGCCCAGCTGCTGGACGAGGGCATCGTCCATCTGCAAGGGGCTGAGGCTGCTGTCGTCGTAAAGCGACACCGAGTGGTAGATGCGCAGGGTGAGGATGGCCTGGGCCTGCACGTAGACATTGTCCTGGTCCAGGCTGGCGTCGATGAACACCGGCGCCAGGCTCCCGCTGCCGGATTTTTCGGCCTTCTGCACGTTCAGGGTGATGGGCGCGCTGTGGACGTCGCCCAGCTTCAGCGCCGGGATGGTGACGAAGCCGCTCTGCTTCGGCTGCAGGGTGATGATCCAGCGGGTGGCGCGGTCGTTACGGCCGTTGAAGGTGCCGAGCTGGTTGATCTGACGGGTCCCGAGCACTTCGAACTGGGCATTGAGCGGTGTCAGGTCGGGCTTGCCGAACAGGGTCGGGTCGGAGGATTCAAGGGTCAGCTCGACGGTCTCGCCCTCGCTCAGGCGGGTACGGTCGACGCTGGCGGAGAAGCCGGCGGCCTGGGCGGCGAGCGCCAGCAGGCTGAGAAGGAGGGCGCATAGCAGGCGCGTCATCATGGTTCTTCCTGGCGCTGTTGCTGTTCGTACCAGAACTTGCGGCGCAGCAGCTCGGCGGGGTCGTCGGGTATCCGCCGCAGCCATTGCTCCAGCGCCTGGCGACGCTCGTCGCCCAGGGGCTCGGTGCTGGCGGTGCGGGTATGAGTGGTGTCCTGGGGCGTGGCATCTTCGGCGGTGCCGCCGGTGCCGGGCTGCGTCGCGCCATTCTGCCTGGCCTCGCCATTGCCCTGTTGCAGGGCGCTTTTGCTGGCGCTCCGCTCGTCGGCCTGCTGTTGTGCCGATTTCTGTTCGCCGTTCTGGCCCGAGCGTTGCTGCTCGCTACCCTGCTGGTCCGAGTTGGCGGCTTGCGCCTCGGCCTCCCGCTGGCGCAGCAGGTCTTCCAGCAGTGCCTTGTTCTTCTTCGCCGCCTCGAGGTCGGGCTGGCGTGCCAGGGCGGAGTCGTAGGCGTCGATGGCCGCTTCCAGTTCACCGGCCTGGGCCAGGGCATTACCCCGGTTGTAGTGGTCCGCTGCGCTGTCGCCCTGGGCGAAGCGGGCGGCGGCTTCGGCGTAAGCACCGGCCTGATAGAGCGCCACGCCCTGCCAGCGCGGGTCGCTGAACGTGCTGGCGGCTTCGGCCGGGCGCTGGGCTTCCAGCAGGCGCTGGCCCTGCTGGTCCGGGCGCAGCCAAAGGTCGTCGAATTCCAGGGCGAGGCTGGGGCGCGGCAACACCAGCAGCAGCGGTAGGCAGAACAGCCAGCCGCGGCGGCCGGCGCAGGCGGCGATCAGCAGCAGCGGCAGCAACAGCCAGTGGCCCTGGTCGGCCCAGGCGGCCAGGCGTGCGATTTCGCCGGTGTCGCGCAGGCTGCTCGGACCATCGAGCAGGCCCAGGCGGCGAAGGTCGCCTTCGTCCAGCTGGACGCTGGCATAGCGGCCGCCGAGGTCCGAGGCGAAGCGACCCAGTTGGGCGCTGTCGAGCTTGGGCAGGAGGATGGCGCCCTGGTCATCCTTGAGGAATCCGCCATCTTCCTGGGCGATGGGGGCACCGGCGGCGGTGCCGACGCCGAGGATGGCCAGGCGTTCGCTGCGCGAGCCAAGGGCCTGGCGGATACCGGCCTGTTCCTGCTCGTCGAGGCCGCTGGTGACCAGCAGCAGGCGCCCCCGGCCCTGGGCACCCTGGTCGAGCAGGGCCAGGGCCTTGGTCACCGCACGGTCGGCGCGCTGGCCGGCCTGGGGCATGATCGACGGCTTGAGGGAGTCGATCAGGTTGAGGCTGGTCATCAGGTCATCGGACAGCGGTACCAGGCTGTGGGCGCTGCCGGCATAGACCACGATCGCCGTTTGCGCATCGCGGCGGGCGTCCAGCAGGTCGCTAAGCTTGCGCTTGGCCTGTTCCAGGCGGCTCGGGGCGATGTCGGTGGCGAGCATCGAGGGCGTCAGCTCCAGCATCACCACCAGCGGGTCGGCGCGCTTCTGGGTGCTCTGTTCCATCTGCTGCCAGCTCGGGCCGAGCAGGGCCAGCAGGCCGAGCAGCCAGGCCAGGCCCAGGGCGAGCCAGGGCAGGCGATTGCCGCGGCGCTTGCCACCGCTCAGCAGCCACGGCTGGAACGCGCGGGGCAGCAGCTGCTCCCAGCGGCCGCTGCGGCGTTCGCGGTGCCAGAGTTGCCAGAGCAGCCAGCCCAGCAGCGGCAGCACCAGTAACCAGGCGGGGCGAAGCCAGTAGGGCCAGAGATCGATCATGGACGCCTCCGCAGCCATTGTGGGCGTTGTTGCAGGGCGTTGGGCCAGAGCACGCGGCACACCAGGGCGAGGCTCAGCAGCAGGGCGCCGGCCAGGGGCCAGCTATAGAGGGCGTAGGTCGGACGTGCCTGGCTGGCGCGTTGGCTCACCGGTTCCAGGCTGTCGAGGGTTTCCTCGATCTGCGCCAGTTCCTTGCTGTTGCGGGCGCGGAAATAACGGCCGCCGGTCTGCTCGGCGATGGCGGTGAGGGTCGGCTCATCCAGGTCCATGCTCGGGTTGAGACCGAGGATGCCCAGCACGTCGCCTTGCTGCGGGTCGGCGCCGATGCCGATGGTGTAGACCTTCACCTTTTCCTCGGCGGCGAGGCGGGCGGCCGTCAGCGGGTCGATCTCGCCCCCGGTGTTGGCGCCGTCGGTGACCAGCACCAGCACCCGGCTGTCGGCCGGACGCTGGCGCAGGCGCTTCACCGCCAGGCCGATGGCGTCACCGATCGCGGTGTTCTTGCCGGCGATGCCGATCAGGGCTTCGTCCAGCCAGGTGTGCACGGTCTGGCGGTCGAAGGTCAGCGGCGCCTGCACGTAGGCCTGGCTGCCGAAGAGGATCAGGCCGATGCGATCGCCCCGGCGGCCGTCGATGAAGTCGCCCATCAGGTGCTTGACCAGGGTCAGGCGGCTGACGTCCTCCTCTTCCCACTGCATGTCGGCGTAATCCATGGAGCCGGACACATCCACCGCCAGCAGCAGGTCGCGGCCGCTGGTGGGCAAGGGTTGCGGCTCGCCCACCCACTCCGGGCGCGCGGCGGCGCAGAGCAGCAGCAGCCAGAGCAGGGCGAAGGGCGTCTGCTGGCGCCAGGCCGGCAGGTTGGCGCGGGCGCGGCGGCCCGCCAGGCCCTCCAGTTCGGCGAGGAAGCTCACATTCAGCGCAGACTCGCCGCTGTCCGCCGGTGGTAGCAGCAGGCGCAGCACCCAGGGCAGTGGGGCGAGGACGAAGACCCAGGGCCAGGCGAACTCAAACATGCTTGCGAATCCAGGTCTCGACGGACTGGTAGAGGCTGCTGATGGCCTTGTCGTCCAGCTTGCATTGCGGGCGATAGGCGCCTTCCACCAGGATCATCCAGCGCGTCAGGCCGGCCGCCGGGCAACGGTTGTCGAGGTAGGCGAGCCAGGCGCGGCCGCTGAGGGTATGGCTCTGGTCGTCGGGGTAGTGCATGCGGCACAGGCGTTTGAGCAGGCCGTTGAGCTCCTGCAGCCAGGGGCCGGCCGGCGCGCCGTCGTAAGGCTTGGGCAAGCGCGCCAGTTCCTCGAGGGCGGCCACGCGCAGTGGGTCCAGCGGCTGTTCGGGCTCGACCTCGACCCGGCGTGTGTGGCGGCGCCAGGCGTACCACAGCGCCCAGCCCAGCAGTCCCATGAGCGGCGGCAGGCACCACCAGCCGGGGGCGGGTGGCCACCAGGAAATGGCCGCTGGGGCGATCAGCGGTTCCAGGCCGTCCAGCGGGTTCATCGTACGCCGCCCTTGTGCTGCAGGTAGTCGCGCAGTTGCTCGATCATGCCCTCCTGGGTGGAGAGCGGCAGCAGCAGTACGCCGAGGCGCTGGGCCAGGCGTTCCCAGCGCGCGCTGCGGGCTTCGCCCATCTCGCGGTAGGCCTGGCGCAGGTCGCCGGCGTGGGTGTCCAGCTCCAGCTGCGCGCCTTGCTCGGCGAAACGCAGCAGGCCGGCGGCGGGCAGGGCATGGTCGAGGGGGTCCGATACCGGCATCAGGATCAGGTCGGTGTGGCGGGCCAGCAGGGCGATCTGTTGTTCGGCGGTATCGGAAAGCGTGCGTTCGTCGCAGAGGATCACCACCAGGCTGCCCGGGCGCAGCACCTCGCGGGCGCGGCGCAGGGCCAGGCTGAAGCCTTCCCGATGGGTCGCCGCCGGGTTGCCGAGGGCCTGGTTGGCGCGGGCCAGGCGGCTGAGCAGCTGGAGCAGGCTCTGCTTGCTGCGCCGGGGCTTGATCTCGTGGTGGTCCTGGTCGCTGAACACCAGGCCGCCGACCCGGTCATTGTGGGCCAGCGCGGCCCAGCCCATGAGGCTGGCGGCCTGGGCGGCGAGCACCGACTTGAACACCAGCCCGGTGCCGAAGAACAGGCGCTGGCTCTGCTCGACCATGATGAACACCGGCCGCTCGCGCTCCTCGTGGAACAGCTTGGTGTGGGGCTCCTGGGTTCGCGCCGTGACGCGCCAGTCGATGGTGCGCACGTCGTCGCCGGCCTGGTAGACCCGTACCTGGTCGAAGTCCACGCCGCGTCCGCGCAGCTTGGAATGGTGCAGGCCGATCAGCGGGCTGCGCCGGGCCGGGCTGGAGAAAATCTGCACTTCGCGCACCCGGTGGCGCATGTCGATCAGCTCGGCGAGGTCCACGTGAACCCCCTCCCCGCTGGCCACGGGCGGGGCGGCACCGGGCGTCGCCGGACGGCGTTTCCGGACCCGGAACTTCCAGGCCGCCGCTTTCAGGCGCATCAGGCCACCGCCACGACATCCAGGATGCGCTGGATCACCCGGTCCTGGTCGACGCCGGCGGCCTCGGCCTCGAAGGAGAGGATCAGGCGATGGCGCAGCACGTCGAAGAGCACCGCCTGGATGTCCTCGGGGCTGACGAAGTCGCGGCCGGCCATCCAGGCATGGGCGCGGGCGCAGCGGTCCAGGGCGATGGAGCCGCGGGGGCTGGCGCCCCAGGCCAGCCACTCGGCCAGCTCGTTGTCGAACTTGGCGGGGGTGCGGGTGGCCATGACCAGGTGCACCAGGTATTCCTCCACGGCTTCGGCCATGTAGAGGCCGAGGATTTCCTTGCGCGCGGCGAAGATCGCCTGCTGGCTGACCTGGTGTTCGGCGCGGGTCTCGCCATGCAGCGCCTCGCCACGGGCCTGCTGGAGGATCTTGCGCTCCACGGAGGCATCCGGGTAGCCGATGCGCACGTGCATGAGGAAGCGATCGAGCTGGGCTTCGGGCAGGGGGTAGGTGCCCTCCTGCTCGATGGGGTTCTGGGTCGCCATGACCAGGAACAGCGGCGGCAGGGCATAGGTGCACCGCCCGATCGACACCTGGCGCTCGGCCATGGCCTCCAGCAGGGCGGACTGCACCTTGGCCGGCGCGCGATTGATCTCGTCCGCCAGTACCAGGTTGTGGAAGATCGGCCCCTGCTGGAAGACGAAACTGCCGTTCTCCGGGCGATAGATCTCGGTGCCGGTGATGTCCGCCGGCAGCAGGTCGGGGGTGAACTGGATGCGATGGAACTGCGCCTCCACGCCGTCCGCCAGGTCCTTGATGGCCTTGGTCTTGGCCAGGCCGGGCGCGCCTTCCACCAGCAGGTGGCCATCGGCGAGCAGCGCGACCAGCAAGCGGTCGATGAGCTTTTCCTGGCCGAGAATCTGGGTGGATAGGAAGTTTCGCAGGGCGACTAGCGCGTCACGGTGTTCCATCGATGGACTCGTTGAACTGTGGAGGAGAGAGCTATAAGCCCTCCGGTGATGGGGCATAACTGTAATCCAGACCAGGGGAAGCGGCCTAGAAGAGCCTGAATTCAGGTATTGGTTCCGTGACGCGGGTAGGTTTTACATGGGCCTTACACAGGGCATTGGCGAATGTGTCTGTAGGACTGCTGTGTAGCCGCTGGGTGAACGAATATGTCGCAGCGCCGTAAGCGCATCGTCGTTCTCCCTCGTTAAGCTTTCGCGGCAATGGTGACCGCCGGGTCGCAGTTGTCCTCCCGGCGTTCGCCCGGAGCGGGGCCACACTGCCCGGAACGACCTGTGGCCCTTTCTCCGCTTATTAGGCGTTCTACGCTTAATCCCAACAAAACGAGCCTAGCGGAGCACAACCATGACGTCCTTCACCGCAGCCAGCAAAGCCGACTTCCAGCACCAACTGCAGGCGGCCCTGGCGCAGCACGTCAGCGAAAAGGCATTGCCACAAGTAGCCCTGTTCGCCGAACAATTCTTCGGCATCATCGCACTCGACGAGCTGACCCAGCGCCGGCTGTCCGACCTGGTCGGCTGCACCCTGTCGTCCTGGCGTCTGCTGGAGCGTTTCGACGCCGCCAACCCGGAAGCCCGGGTATTCAACCCCGATTACGAGAAGCACGGCTGGCAGTCCACCCACACCGCGGTGGAAGTGCTGCACCCGGACATCCCCTTCCTGGTGGATTCGGTGCGCATGGAGCTCAATCGCCGCGGCTACAGCATCCATACCCTGCAGAACAACGTGATCAGTGTGCGCCGCAATGCCAAGGGCGAGCTGGTTGAGGTCCTGCCCAAGGGCGCCCAGGGCAAGGATGTGCACCATGAGTCCCTGATGTTCCTGGAGATCGACCGCTGCGCCAACGTCGGCGCCATGAAGACCCTGGAGAAGGCCCTGCTGGCAGTGCTGGGCGATGTCCGCGTGGCCGTGGCCGATTTCAAGCCGATGAAGGCCAAGGCCCAGGAACTGCTGTCCTGGCTGGACAAGGCCAAGCTCAAGGTCGATGGCGAGGAGCTGGCCGAGGTGAAGGTGTTCATGGAGTGGCTGCTGGACGACCACTTCACCTTCCTCGGCTATGAAGAGTTCACCGTGGCCGAAGAGAAGAGCGGCGGCCACATGGTCTACGACGAGAAATCCCTGCTGGGCATTTCCAGGCTGCGTCGCGCCGGGCTGAAGAAGGAAGACCTGCACATCGAGGCGGAGGCCGTGGCCTACCTGCGCGAGCCGACGCTGCTGTCTTTCGCCAAGGCTGCCGAGCCGAGCCGCGTGCACCGTCCGGCCTACCCGGACTTCGTGTCGATCCGTGAGCTGGACGCCAAGGGCAAGGTGATCAGGGAGTGCCGCTTCATGGGCCTCTATACCTCCGCCGTGTACGCCGAAAGCGTAGGGCGCATCCCCTACATCCGCCGCAAGGTGGCGGAGATCCAGCGCCGTGCCGGATTCGATGCCAAGGCCCACCTCGGCAAGGAGCTGGCCCAGGTCCTGGAAGTGCTGCCGCGCGACGACCTGTTCCAGACCCCGGTGGACGACCTGTTCTCCACCGCCATGTCCATCGTGCAGATGCAGGAGCGCAACAAGATCCGCCTGTTCCTGCGTCGCGACCCCTATGGCCGCTTCGCCTATGCCCTGGCCTACGTGCCGCGTGATGTCTACTCCACCGAGACGCGCCTGAAGATCCAGCAGATCCTGATGGATCGCCTGCAGGCCAGCGACTGCGAATTCTGGACCTTCTTCTCCGAGTCGGTGCTGGCACGCGTGCAGTTCATCCTGCGCCTGGACCCGAAGAACAAGCTGTCTGTCGATATCGCGTTGCTGGAGAAAGAGGTCATCCAGGCCTGCCGCTCCTGGAAGGACGACTACGCCAGCCTGATCAACGAAAGCTTCGGCGAAGGCCAGGGCACCCGCGTGCTGGCCGACTTCCCGAAAGGCTTCCCGGCCGGTTACCGCGAGCGCTTCGCCCCGCACTCGGCGGTGGTGGACATGCAGCACCTGCACAGCCTGTCCGACGAGCGCCCGCTGGTGATGAGCTTCTACCAGCCGCTGGCCCAGGGCGAGCAGCAGCTGCACTGCAAGCTGTACCACGCCGATACCCCGCTGGCCCTGTCCGACGTGCTGCCGATCCTGGAAAACCTCGGCCTGCGCGTGCTGGGTGAGTTCCCCTACCGCCTGGTGCGCCAGGACGGCCGCCAGTACTGGATCCACGATTTCGCCTTCACCAGCGCCCTGGGCCAGGAAGTCGACATCCAGCAACTGAACGACACCCTGCAGGACGCCTTCGTCCACATCGTCAACGGCCATGCCGAGAACGACGCCTTCAACCGCCTGGTGCTGACCGCCGCCATGCCCTGGCGCGACGTCGCCCTGCTGCGTGCCTACGCCCGCTACCTGAAGCAGATCCGCCTGGGCTTCGACCTGTCCTACATCGCCAGCACCCTGCTGAACCACGCCAATATCGCCAAGGAGCTGGTGCGCCTGTTCAAGACCCGCTTCTACCTGGCGCGCAAGCTGGCGGGGGATGACCTGGAAGACAAGCAGCAGAAGCTGGAGCACGCCATCCTCGGCGAACTGGACAACGTCGCCGTGCTCAACGAAGACCGCATCCTGCGGCGTTACCTGGACCTGATCAAGGCGACCCTGCGCACCAACTTCTACCAGACGGATGCCGCTGGCCAGAACAAGTCCTACTTCAGCTTCAAGCTGAGCCCGCGCCTGATCCCCGAGATCCCGCGGCCGGTGCCCAAGTTCGAGATCTTCGTCTACTCCCCGCGCGTGGAAGGCGTGCACCTGCGCTTCGGCGATGTGGCCCGCGGCGGCCTGCGCTGGTCGGACCGCGAGGAAGACTTCCGCACCGAAGTGCTGGGCCTGGTCAAGGCGCAGCAGGTGAAGAACGCGGTGATCGTGCCCATGGGCGCCAAGGGGGGGTTCATCCCGCGTCGCCTGCCGGTGGGCGGCACCCGCGACGACATCCAGGCCGAGGCCATCGCCTGCTACCGCATCTTCATTTCGGGCCTGCTGGACGTCACCGACAACCTCAAGGAAGGCAAGGTGGTGCCGCCGGCCAACGTGGTGCGCCACGATCCCGACGACCCCTACCTGGTGGTGGCGGCCGACAAGGGCACCGCGACCTTCTCCGACATCGCCAACGGCATTGCCCAGGAGTACGGCTTCTGGCTGGGCGACGCCTTCGCCTCCGGCGGCTCGGCCGGTTATGACCACAAGGGCATGGGCATTACCGCCAAGGGCGGTTGGGTATCGGTGCAGCGCCACTTCCGAGAGCGCGGTATCGATGTGCAGAAGGATCACTTCACCGTGATCGGCATCGGCGACATGGCCGGCGACGTGTTCGGCAACGGCATGCTGCTGTCGGACAAGCTGCAGCTGGTGGCAGCCTTCAACCACATGCACATCTTCATCGACCCGAATCCGGACGCCACTTCCAGCTTCCATGAGCGCCAGCGCCTGTTCGACCTGCCGCGTTCCTCCTGGGCCGACTACGAAACCAAACTGATCTCCGAGGGTGGCGGCATCTTCCTGCGCAGCGCCAAGAGCATCGCCATCAGCCCGCAGATGCAGCAGCGCTTCGAGATCGAGGCCGACAAGCTGACCCCCACCGAGCTGCTCAACGCACTGCTCAAGGCGCCGGTGGACCTGCTCTGGAACGGCGGCATCGGCACCTATGTCAAGGCCAGCAGCGAAAGCCACGCCGACGTCGGCGACAAGGCCAACGACGCCCTGCGCGTGGACGGCCGCGATCTGCGCGCCAAGGTGGTGGGCGAGGGCGGCAACCTCGGCATGACCCAACTGGGCCGTGTCGAGTACGGCCTCAATGGCGGCGCCAGCAACACCGACTTCATCGACAACGCCGGCGGTGTGGACTGCTCGGACCACGAAGTCAACATCAAGATCCTGCTCAACGAGATCGTGGGCGCCGGCGACATGACCGGCAAGCAGCGCAACAAGCTGCTCGCCGAAATGACCGACGACGTCGGCAACCTGGTGCTGGGCAACAACTACAAGCAGACCCAGGCGCTGTCCCTGGCCGAACGCCGCGCACGGGAGAAGATCGGCGAGTACAAACGCCTGATCGCCGCCCTGGAAGCGGCCGGCAAGCTGGATCGCGGACTGGAGTTCCTGCCGCCGGACGATGAGCTGAACGAGCGCATCGCCGGGGGCCAGGGCCTGACCCGTCCGGAGCTGTCGGTACTGATCTCCTACAGCAAGATCGATCTCAAGGAATCGCTGCTCAAATCCCTGGTGCCGGACGACGACTACCTCGCCCAGGAGATGGAAACCGCGTTCCCGGCGCGGCTGGCCGAGACCTTCGGCGAGTCGATGCGCCGTCACCGCCTGAAGCGCGAGATCATCAGCACCCAGATCGCCAACGACCTGGTCAACCACATGGGCATCACCTTCGTGCAGCGCCTGAAGGAGTCCACCGGCATGAGCGCGGCCAACGTGGCCGGCGCCTATGTGGTGGTGCGTGACGTGTTCCGCCTGCCGCACTGGTGGCAGCAGATCGAGGCGCTGGACTACAAGGTGCCAGCCGAACTGCAGCTGACCCTGATGGACGAGCTGATGCGCCTGGGCCGCCGCGCCACCCGCTGGTTCCTGCGCAGCCGCCGCGAAGACCAGAACGCCGCTCGCGACGTCAACCACTTCGGCCCGCGCGTGGAGGCCCTGGCCGGCCGCCTGGACGAGCTGCTGGAAGGCCCGTCCCGCGAGCAGTGGCTGGCACGCTTCCAGTCCTACGTCGAAGCCGGCGCGCCGGAAGACCTGGCCCGCGTGGTGGCCGGCACCAGCCACCTCTACACGCTGCTGCCGATCATCGAAGCCTCGGACGTCACCGGCAAGGACACCGCGGAAGTCGCCACCGCCTACTTTGCCGTCGGCGGCGCGCTGGACCTGTCCTGGTACCTGCAGCAGATCACCAGCCTGCCGGTGGAGAACAACTGGCAAGCGCTGGCGCGGGAAGCCTTCCGCGACGACCTGGACTGGCAACAGCGGGCGATCACCATCGCCGTCCTGCAGATGAACGAAGGCCCGGCGGACATCGAAGAGCGCGTGGCCTACTGGCTCGACCAGCACCGTGCCCTGGTGGAGCGCTGGAAGGCCATGCTGGTCGAACTGCGCGCGGCCACCGCCACCGACTACGCCATGTACGCGGTGGCCAACCGCGAACTCATGGACCTGGCCCAGAGCGGCCAGCACGGGGTGTGCATTCCCTGATGTCCGTGAAGGTGTAAGTTTTTAGTGCTCTCAGCCCCGCGCACGCGGGGCTTTTTTTTGTTTCTTCGCGGATTACCGGGGCTGTCATTGGCAGGTGCCTGATTGGTACCCGGGTATGAGTTTGTTTGAGGTTTGTTGCTCGGCTCGTTGCCGAGTAGGCTGCGGGTTTCTGTTTCGCCTTCCCAGGCGACTCCCTTTGGCAGTCGACGGAGTGCCGCCCACCCAAAAGGAAGCAAAGGGCTTGCCCCTGCATCCGGCCCGACTACGTCGGGTGCCCTCGCTCCATCATTGCGCCGGGGGCACGGCGCGAAGGGCCATCCAGGGCCCCGCACGCCTCTCGCGGCATCCATGCCGCTCGTCCCGCTCTGCAACGATTCCGCTCAGCCTCCTGAAGGGGCGGAATCCTTGCCCCACCGTCTTTGCATGGTTTCAGGTCGCTGTTGGCATCAGGACTGTTTGTGCCTCGCCGGCGCGAGTCACCCCTCTCCCTCCGGGAGAGGGGACGGGGGAGAGGGAGATATCCGGCTGCGCGGAGCCACCTAATGCCACTCATACGAAATTGGCAATCATGTGTTAATGCAATGCCTCCCCGGCGCTCCTCGAACTTGCGATACCCATCGGCCGTCGCTGATGGGTATCGCTGCGCTCCACCACATCCTACGGAAGCTTCCGGAGCCGATTCTGGACCCACCCGTCGAAGCGCGATCAGGCCAGCGCCTGCAGGTACCTCACCACATCCGCCGCCCCCGCCAGGCGAAGGCCCTCGCCCAGGGCGGTGGCTTCGGCGTGCGTCTTTGGCAGGAGGATGAACTCCGGGGCGCCCGGGTGGCGCAGGAAGGTCAGGCGTGAATAGGGAATACCGCCGTCCAGCAGCAGGCCCATGAAAGCCGGGTCGCTCCAGGCCTGAACCGGCATGGCCAGGACATGGTAACGGTCGTTCAGCAGGCCAAGCCCGCCAGGATCGAGGCGGTATTCGGTGATGTCGGCGGGGAGGGTGGCTTCCAGTTCGCGCAGGCGCGCATAGGCGATGGAGGCCGCGAAGGCTTCCACGTGCTGGTCGCCGTTCCAGAACACCCGCTTGCCGTGCCAGCCGGCCCGGCACAGGCTGATGGGCTCGCCGGCGAGGAAACGTGGCAGCGGCAGGCTGATGGCCTTGATGAAGTCCTTGTAGCTGATGATCCGCACTTTGCGGGTATGCAGGCCGGCCAGGTATTCCTCGAAGCTGGGCGAGGGGAGTGGTTCGTTGTCGCTGCCGCAGAAGCCGTCCACCTGGCGCAGGTCGAAACTGGAAAGCTGCTGTTCACTCCGCTTGACCACATCCACCAGTACTGCGTGGGCCTCGGCCTTGTCTTCCTGCACCGGGCCGGACAATGCACTGCGCGGCAGCTCCACCAGGCGCTGCAGGGGTGGGCCCGACTGCCACCAGATGGTTTCCTGGATCGGCGGCAAGGGTTGGAAGGGGAGGCGTATCCGGCTGGCCTGCTCCAGTATCCGTCGCGGTGCCTTGCCGATGCCGAATCGCTGGGCGATTGCCGCCAAGCGGGCGGTCAAGGGGGGTGGCTGCATCTGACTCATGGCCTGAATACTCCCGGGGCACGGGGGGCAGTTTGGCAGAGGGTTGCCGGCCGCGCACGCCGCGCGCCGCGCATATCCGCTTGGCGGGAACGAAGAGCGAATGGACGGTGTGGCAGAATCCTGCTGTTCATTGCCGAGGGTGTCTCCATGCCCAGCCTGATGCTGGATATTTCCCTGACTGCCGACGAATTCCTGGCAGTCTATCAAGGTCGAGCCAACCGCGTGCTGTTGCGTAGCCGCGACGGCCGCAAGGTCAGTCTGCCGGCCCGTCACCTGCGACCCCACCTCGGCCATGCCGGGGTACGGGGCACCTTCGAACTGGAATTCTCCGGGGAAGGCCGGTTGCTCAACCTGCGTCGCCTCGCGTGATGCGGGCGGCGCAGCTATAATCGCCGGCCCATATCGCCGATCGATACCCGACCGACCATGTACAGACTGGCCCGCGAGCTGCTCTTTTCCCTGTCCCCGGAAACCTCCCATGAACTCTCCATCGACCTGATCGGAGCCGGTGGCCGCCTCGGCCTCAACCGCCTGCTGACCAAGGCCCCGGCAAGCCTGCCGGTAAAGGTGATGGGGTTGGAGTTCCCCAACCCGGTGGGCCTGGCCGCCGGCCTGGACAAGAACGGCGACGCCATCGATGGCTTCGGCCAGCTCGGCTTCGGCTTCGTCGAAATCGGCACCGTGACCCCGCGCCCGCAGCCGGGCAACCCCAAGCCCCGCCTGTTCCGCCTGCCCGAGGCCGAAGCCATCATCAACCGCATGGGTTTCAACAACCAGGGCGTCGACCACCTGCTGGCGCGGGTTCGCGCGGCCAAGTACGACGGTGTGCTGGGCATCAATATCGGCAAGAACTTCGACACCCCCGTCGAGCGCGCGGTGGACGATTACCTGATCTGCCTGGACAAGGTCTATGCCCATGCCAGCTACGTGACGGTGAACGTCAGCTCGCCGAACACCCCCGGCCTGCGCAGCCTGCAGTTCGGCGATTCGCTGAAGCAATTGCTGGAAGCCCTGCGCAGCCGTCAGGAAAGCCTGGCTGCCCAGCATGGCCGGCATGTGCCGCTGGCGATCAAGATCGCCCCTGACATGAGCGACGAGGAAACCGCCATGGTGGCCAAGGCGCTGCTGGAGTCCGGCATGGACGCGGTGATCGCCACCAACACCACGCTTGGCCGTGAAGGTGTCGAACACCTGCCCTTCGGTGACGAGGCGGGTGGTCTCTCCGGCGCACCGGTGCGCGACAAGAGCACGCACACGGTGAAGGTGCTCGCTGGCGAGCTGGGCGGGCGTCTGCCGATCATCGCGGTCGGCGGCATTACCGAGGGCCGTCATGCGGCGGAGAAGATCGCTGCCGGGGCGAGCCTGGTGCAGGTCTACTCGGGCTTCATCTACAAGGGGCCGGCACTGATTCGCGAGGCGGTGGATGCCATCGCCGGCCTGCCGAAGAATTGAGGGAAATAAAAAAGGGCTCCCGCTAGGGGAGCCCCTGGGCTCGCGCCCGCCGCCCGGATGGGGCGTGCTTGGTGAAGTCGGTGTGATCCAGTGTCAGCCGACAGCGTGGAGTTCGTTCAGTCGATGAATACCGGCGGCGCCGGTGTAACCATCCCAGTTGTCGCCACGGCCCTCGCGCCAACCGTTGATCCAGGCTTGCCGTGTGGTGGGATGGGTGAAAGGACAAAGATCGCGGGATTTGCCATTGATGCCGTGCTGATAGCCGCGCAAGAATGCTCGTTCCATCGGATCACGCTTAAGTCTTCTCATAGGGTGTAGCCCTCATTTGTTGACTGTTATGTCCATTGGCCTCAAGTCGAGGCCTGGCAGAAAATACTCTGCCCTCGAAGTCCCGTTGCCGGCGTGACGGGCCTTCATCCGCTGCCATTGCGGCGGCGGTTAAGCTGAGTTCTAACCAATGCTCCCAGGCATGTGAATGATCGTTTTGTCATAAGGACGTAACTTGAAGGTGGCAACGGCCATAAGCTGTGGGAAACGAAATTTGCCTTTTTTCGGTCTAACCCCCGTGGTTTCGGGGCCGGAGAAAGACGTGATGTCATGGTGCTATATCGTTTTTTGCACGATGCAGTAACTTTTCCATTCCGACGAAGGGCCGTTCCGCGACCTTACGTCACACATTCTGTTACCGCACAGCTCAGATTCTGTGCCGCTGATCGCCTCTAAAGGCCCTGGATTTGCCCATGTCGGACCGCTACGAACTTTTCCTCACCTGCCCGAAGAGCCTCGAGGGCCTGCTGGCCGAAGAGGCCACACGCCTCGGCCTGGAGGACGTGCGCGAGCAGGTGGCCGCCGTGCGTGGCCAGGGCGACCTGGAAACCGCCTACCGCCTGTGCCTCTGGTCCCGCCTGGCCAACCGCGTGCTACTGGTGCTCAAACGCTTCCCGGTGCAGAACGCCGAGGACCTCTACCAGGGCGTGCTGGCGGTGGACTGGCATGACCACCTGATGCCCAGCGGCAGCCTGGCGGTGGAGTTCAGCGGGCACGGATCGGGCATCGACAACACCCACTTCGGCGCCCTCAAGGTCAAGGACGCGGTGGTGGACAAGCTGCGCGGCGCCGATGGCGTGCGCCCCTCCATCGACAAGGTCAATCCGGACCTGCGTATCCACCTGCGCCTGGAGAAGGGCGAGGCCATCCTCTCCCTCGACCTCGCCGGCCACAGCCTGCACCAGCGCGGCTACCGCCTGCAGCAGGGCGCCGCGCCGCTGAAGGAGAACCTGGCCGCGGCCATCCTGATCCGTGCCGGCTGGCCGCGCATCGCCGCCGAGGGCGGCGCGTTGGCGGACCCCATGTGCGGTGTCGGCACCTTCCTGGTGGAGGCGGCGATGATGGCCGCCGACATGGCGCCCAACCTCAAGCGCGAGCGCTGGGGTTTCTCCAACTGGCTGGGCCATGTGCCGGCGTTGTGGAAGAAGCTCCACGAAGAGGCTCGTGATCGCGCCGAAGCCGGCCTGGCCCGTCCGCCGCTGTGGATTCGCGGCTACGAGGCCGATCCGCGCCTGATCCAGCCCGGCCGCAACAACATCGAGCGTGCCGGCCTCAGCGACTGGGTGAAAATCTACCAGGGCGAGCTGGCCACCTTCGAGCCGCGCCCGGACCAGAACCAGAAGGGTCTGGTCGTGAGCAACCCGCCTTATGGCGAGCGCCTGGGTGACGAAGCCAGCTTGCTCTACCTCTACCAGAACCTGGGCGAACGCCTGCGCCAGGCTTGCCTGGGCTGGGAGGCGGCGGTATTCACCGGCGCGCCGGAACTGGGCAAGCGCATGGGCATCCGCAGCCACAAGCAGTACGCCTTCTGGAACGGCGCCCTGGCGTGCAAGCTGCTGCTGCTGAAGGTGCTGCCGGAGCAGTTCGTGACCGGCGAGCGCCGCTCCGAGCAGGGCGAGGGCGCCATACCGCGCAGCGAACCGGCGCGCCTTTCCGAAGGCGGCCAGATGTTCGCCAATCGTCTGCAGAAGAACCTGAAGTCGCTTGGAAAATGGGCGCGCAAGGATGGCATCCAGTGCTACCGCCTGTATGACGCCGACATGCCCGAATACGCCGTGGCCGTCGATCTCTATGGCGACTGGGTGCACGTGCAGGAGTACGCGCCGCCCCGTTCCATCGACCCGGAAAAGGCCCAGTCACGCCTGCTGGACGCCCTGGCGGCGATTCCCCAGGCGCTCGACGTCGACCCCGCGCGCGTGGTGGTCAAGCGCCGCGAGCGCCAGAGCGGAACCCGCCAGTACGAGCGCCAGGGCAGCGAGGGCCGTTTCATGGAGGTCAGCGAGGGTGGCGTGAAGCTGCTGGTGAACCTCACCGACTACCTGGACACCGGTCTGTTCCTCGACCACCGTCCGATGCGCTTGCGCATCCAGCGCGAGGCCGCCGGCAAGCGCTTCCTCAACCTCTTCTGCTACACCGCCACTGCCAGCGTGCATGCGGCCAAGGGCGGTGCCCGCAGCACCACCAGCGTCGACCTGTCGAAAACCTACCTGGACTGGGCGCGGCGCAATCTGTCGCTGAACGGTTTCTCCGACAAGCACAGGTTGCAGCAGGGCGACGTGATGGCCTGGCTGGCCGAGGACCGTGGCGAATACGACCTGATCTTCATCGACCCGCCGACCTTCTCCAACTCCAAGCGCATGGAAGGGGTGTTCGACGTGCAGCGCGACCACGTCCAGCTGCTGGACCTGGCCATGGCGCGCCTGGCGCCGGGCGGGGCGCTGTATTTCTCCAACAACTTCCGCAAGTTCCAGCTGGATGAAGGCCTGGCGGATCGCTATGCGGTCAGCGAGATCAGCGCCGAGACCCTGGACCCGGACTTCGCCCGCAATCCGAAGATCCACCGCGCCTGGCGCCTGGCCATCCGCTGAGGCGCCGTCGGGAATCCGCCACGCGGATTTCCACCCCGCGCGGTCCTTCGCAAGCTGGACCGCGCGTCATTGCCCCGCGACCAAAGCCCCGCCTGCGGGGCTGTGCAATCCTGCTCGCATTGACCTGGAATCAACCGGCGGCAGCTCCGGCCGTCCGACGATTGCCCTGGGCGGTCGATTGCCCGCCGCCGCCGCTAGGCGAAGTGCCACTATCTGACTATGTTGAAGCTCACAGGGACGGTATTTCCAAACCCAGACTCGAGTAGTGAGCATGCGGTCGCCTGCGACGGAAAAACTGAACCTGTCGGCGCTCCTGTCCGGCCGCCCTCTGGTGTGGCTGGTCTGCCTATTGACTCTGTTCGGTGGCGCAGGGCTTAGCCTGCTGCTCAGCGAAGCGGTGCGCAACGCCGAAGAGACGCAGCTGCGTGAACGTTTCTACCTGGCCGCCAGCGAACGCATCAGCCGCATCCAGGAGCGGCTGGACCACCAGCTCGAGGAGCTGGATGCCGTCCAGCGTTTCTTCAGCAATTCCCATGAAGTCACCCTTGGCGAATTCCAGGGCTTCGTCGGCCCTCTGCTGGGCGACACCCTGGTCTACTCCTGGGTGCCACGCATCGCCGCGAGCGAGCGGGAGAAGTTCGAGGCTCGTGCTCGCGCCGAGGGCATGGCCGGTTTCGCCATCCGTGACCTGCAGGACGACAGCCTGGTGCCCAGCCCGCCACGGGACGAGTATTTCCCCGTCTACTACAGCGTGACCTCGCGTATCGACGAAGTGCCCCTTGGCATGGACATGAATTCCAATCCGGCGCGGCGTGCGGCCATCGCCAAGGCACGGCGGACCTATGGCCTTACCGTCACCGAGCGGGTGCGGGTGATCGGCGTGGCGGAGAGCGAGGCCAGCGGCGTGGTGATCCTCGCCCCGGTCTATGACGGCACCCGGCCGGGCGATGTTGGCCTGCGCGGTTTCGTGGTCTCGGTGCTCAGCCTGCACCTGGAAATGGAGGCCGCCATTGCGCCGCGCAACCTGGAAAGCCTGGTGATGCGGGTCAGCGATGTCAGCGAGGATGGCCGCGAACAGCTGATCTACCAGAGCGCCGAAGCGCCCGAGAGCGAGCTGCGCCAGCGCCGCGTGGTGCCCTTCGGCGACCGCCGGTACCTGCTGGAAATCGTGCCGAGTTCAGCCTTCCTCGCCGGGCCGGGGCTGTCCACGGCCGACCTGGTGGCCTTCAGCGGGCTGGCCTTTTCGCTGTTGCTGGCAGGTTACCTGCTGCTGCTGATCAATCAGCGGCAGAACGCGCTGGCGCTGGTGGCCGAGCGCACGGTGACGCTGCGCGAACGCGAGCTCGAACTGCAGCTCAGCGAGGAGCGCTGGAGCTTCGCCCTGGACGGCGCCGGGCATGGCGTCTGGGACTGGGAGCCGCAGTCCGGGCGGATATTCCTCTCCCGCGGCTGGAAGACCATGCTCGGCTACACGGAGGACGAGGTGGCCGACAGCCTGGAGGCCCGCGCCCGTCTCATCCACCCCCAGGATCAGCCGCTGGCCCGCGCCGAACTCGAACGCCACCTGCGTGGTGCCAGCGCGGCCTACCAGAGCCAGCATCGCATGCTGCACAAGGATGGCCGCTGGATCTGGGTGCTGGACCGCGGCAAGGTAGTGGAGCGGGGGCCTGATGGCGCGCCCATGCGGATGATCGGCACCCAGACCGACATCAGTTCCAGCAAGGCCGTGGAACTGCAGTTGGCCATGGCCCACGGCCAGTTGCGCAGCCTGCTCAACGCGGCGACCCAGGTCGCCATCGTCGGTATGGACCTGCGGGGTGCCATCCTCCAGTTCAATGTCGGCGCCGAGCGCATGTTCGGCTACCGCGCGCTGGAGATGATCGGCCGCCATCCGGTGGTGCTGCACCTGGAGAGCGAGGTCCAGGGGCGCTGCCGGGAGCTCGGGCGGGCTCTGGGGCGGCTGGTCCCGGATTTCCAGGCCTATATCGAGGAAGTCACGGCCGGCGACCGCTTTGATGAGCGTGAGTGGACCTTCCAGCGCCGCGACGGCAGCCAGCTGATCGGCAGCCTGATCCTCACCGGTGTGCGCGACGAGCGCGACGTGCTGGTGGGTTACCTGGGAGTGGCCATCGACATCACCGAGCGCAAGCACGTGCAGCAGGCACTGGAGGAACGCGACCGGCTGCTGGAGAAGCTCAGCGACCGAGTCCCCGGGGTCCTGTACCAATGCCGCATGGAGCCGGACGAGCGTTTCAGCTTTCCCTACACCAGTGCCGGCATAGTCGAGGTCTTCGAGGTGGCGCCGGAGGTGGTGCGGGACGATGCCACCGGGCTACTGGAGCGTGTCCATCCGGACGACCTGGAGCGGGTGCAGGGCTCCATCCGCCGCTCCGCCGAGCTGCTTACCACCTGGCGCGAGGACTTCCGCGTGCTGCTGCCGCGCCAGGGGCTGCGCTGGCTGCGCGGCGAATCGGTGCCCGAACGGGGTGAGGACGGCGCCGTCCTCTGGCATGGCTACATCACCGATATCACCGGCTTGAAGCTGGTGGAGCAGGAGCTGCGCGCGCTATCGATCACCGATGCCCTCACGGGTGTCTACAACCGACGCTACTTCCAGGAGCGCCTGGAGCTGGAGATCGCCCGCGCCGAGCGCCACGAGGGGCCGCTGGCACTGGTGATGCTGGATGTGGACCATTTCAAGCAAATCAACGACTGCCATGGGCACGATGCCGGCGACCGGGTGCTCAAGGCCCTCTGCGCGCGGGTCGGCGAACGTCTGCGGCGCATCGACGTGCTGTGCCGGCTGGGGGGCGAGGAGTTCGTGGTGCTCTGTCCGGATACCAACCTCGAGCAGGCCGAGTCGGTGGCCCAGGCGCTCTGGCAGGCGCTGTCGCGGGAGAATGTGGAGGGGGTCGGCCAGGTCACCGCCAGCTTCGGCTGTGCCGCCTGGCGCGAAGGGGAGAGTGCCGATGACCTGTTGCGGCGGGTGGATGCCGCGGTCTACGCGGCCAAGCAGGCGGGACGCAACCAGATCCGCACTGCCGATTGAGAGGGCGGCCGCCGCAGGGGCGACCGCCTTCGGCTCACTGGGTGTCGGCGACACTCTTGGGCTGGCGATAGAGATCCACCAGGACCTGGTCGAGGATGGCCGAGGCGCCCCAGGGGCGCGAGTCGTTGAGGATGGCGACCACCGCCCAGGTGTTGCCGTTGCTGTCGCGGCTGAAGCCGGCGATGGCGCGGACGGTGTTCAGGGTGCCGGTCTTGATGTGGGCCTCGCCCTCCAGCGCCGTGCGGCGCAGGCGCTTGCGCATGGTGCCGTCCATGGCCACCAGCGGCATGGAGGCGATGAACTCCGCGGCATAGGGGCTTTGCCAGGCAGCCTGGAGGATGGCGGCCATTTCACGTGCGCTGACCCGCTCGTTGCGCGACAGGCCGGAACCGTTCTCCATCACCAGGTGCGGCGCGGTGATGCCCTTCTTCGCCAGCCAGTCACGGATCGCCCGCTGCGCGGCCTTGGCGTCGTCGCCATCGGCAGCGGTGCGGTAACGCGCGCCGATGCTGAGGAACAACTGCTGGGCCATGGTGTTGTTACTGTACTTGTTGATGTCGCGGATGATTTCCACCAGGTCCGGGGAGAAGGACCGCGCCAGCAGCTTGGCATCCTTGGGCACGTCGCCCAGGCGGTCCTTGCCGCTGATGCTGCCGCCCAGCTCTTTCCAGAAAGCGCGTACGGCGCCGGCGGCATAGCCCGGATGGTCAAGCAGGGACATGTAGGCCTGGGCGCTGCAGCCTTCCGGCAGCTTGCCGCTGGCGATCAGCGTGGTGCCGTCGAACTGGGTCACCGGGTTGTAGCGTACATCTGGCCAGGACGGGCACTTGGCGGCCTTGGTCGCCTGCACCTTGTTGTCGATGCGAATGTTGTCGAGCGGCGGTTCCATGGCCAGGCTGACCTGGCCACCTTCGGCGCGGGCGATCAGGCGTACGGCCTTGAGGTTGACCAGCAGCGAGTCCGGGCCGACGAGGAAGGGCTTGTTTTCGTCACCGCCGTCATCATTGAAGGAGGGGAGCTGCGGATGCACGAAATAGCTGCGGTCCAGCACCAGGTCGCCGGTGACCTGGCGCACGCCGTTGGCGCGCAGGTCACGCATCATCAGCCAGAGCTTTTCCATGTTCAGCTTGGGGTCGCCGCCACCCTTGAGGTAGAGGTTGCCGTTGAGCACGCCGTTCTTCAGCGGGCCGTCGGCGTAGAACTCGGTCTTCCACTGGTAGGTCGGGCCGAGCAGTTCCAGTGCGGCATAGGTGGTGATCAGCTTCATGGTGGAAGCCGGGTTCACCGAGACATCGGCGTTGACCAGGGTTTGGGCGCCAGGGCCGGTGAGCGGCAGGGTCACCAGAGACAGCGACGAAGTGGCGATCTTGTTGGCGGCCAGAGCCTTCTGCACCTTGGCAGGCAGACTGGTGTTGACCTGCGCGGCCTGCAGCGGCAGGGCGCAGGGCAGAATCAGGGCGGCGAGCGCGATCGTACGGATGGACTTGAACATCAAGACTTGCCCTCCTGGCGAGGGCGGGTGACGAAGACGAATGACATGGCAGGTGTTCCCACGAGGGTTCGGGAAATCGGCGCATTATGCCGCAACCCTGCCCGAACTGCGCGGATCCGCCATTCATTTCGTCCGTCCATGGGGGGGCAACGGCTCTCGGGCGGGCAAGTTGCGGCGGAAGCTGCTAGAGTGCCGCCCGTCAAATCTCCCGAGGAACTGCCTTATGGCCACCAACCGCTCCCGCCGCCTGCGCAAGAAGCTTTGCGTCGATGAATTCCAGGAACTGGGTTTCGAACTCGTCTTCAACTACAAGGAGGGGCTGGACCCGGAAGCGGCTTCGGCGTTCTTCGAGCGTTTCGTCACCGAAGCGATCGAGGGCAACGGCCTCGGTTTCATCGGTGCCCAGGACTATGGCTTCGTCTGCCTCGGCAAGCGTGGCTCGGTAAGCGCGGAACAGCGTGCCCAGGTCGAAGCCTGGCTGCAGAAGGGCCACGCCGAGCTGGCCGGCTCCACCGTCAGCCCGCTGCTCGACGTGTGGTACCCGGAGAATCCCGTCAACGCATGACGGGCTGCGGAAAAAAAGGGCGCCTTTGGGCGCCTTTTTTGTGACTGTGGGATGGCTTTCCTACTGTGGGGGCGAATTCATTCGCCAAGCAGGCCGAAGGTCTGCCATCGGGAGCCCCATAGGGGCAGCTTCGCTACCCTTGGCGAATGAATTCGCCCCTACAACGTTTGCGCCAGCGATTGCCTGTTGCTCAAGCCAGCCCCGCCTTCGCCAGCACCGCCGCCTCGTCCACTGCATCGATCTGTTCCGGCTTCATGAATCGTCGTGCGTAATCCAGGTAGACCCCTGAGCGGATGAAGAGGCCGAACAGGTCGGGATCGATGTGGGCATTGCGGCACATGCCGGACATGATGCCGAGGGCTTCGGAGAGGATCTTGCCCTTCTTGTAGGGGCGGTCCACCGCCGTCAGGGCTTCGAAGATGTCGGCGATCGCCATCATCCGCGCCGGCAGGCTCATCTGTTCACGGGTCAGGCGTTTCGGGTAGCCGGTGCCATCCATCTTCTCGTGGTGCCCGCCGGCGATTTCCGCCACGTTCGCCAGGTGCGCCGGGAAGGGCAGGTGATTGAGCATCAGGATGGTCTGCACGATGTGGTGGTTGATGACGTAGCGCTCTTCCTCCGTCAGGGTGCCGCGGCTCACGGAGAGGTTGTACAGCTCACCACGGTTGAACTTGTACTCCGGCACCCTGAGCTTGAAGCCCCAGGGATTGTCCGGGGCGATCAGGTCGCTGGCGGGGCGTTCGAAAAGGTGGTCGGGGCGGTCGGCCAGCAGGTTTTCCTCGACCGGCAGCGGCTGCGGCGGCGTGCGGGCCAGACGCTGGGCCTCTTCCCAGGAAACCCCCAGGCGGTTGTCCAGGGTGCGGGTCCAGGTGCGCGCGGAGATGCGCTTGAGGCGCTCCTGGTCTTCCTCGGCCATGGCCTCGCCGCCCAGGTTGCAGCGGGCGATGAAGGCGAAGTCGTCATCCAGCGCCGCCAGCTCCTGGTCACGCCGACGCGCCTGTTCGCCTTCGTCCGCGCCTTGGGCGATGGCCCGCCAGTAGTCCACCCAGGCATCGCGCTTGAGCACTTCGAAGCGGGTACGGACCTCGTGGATGCGGTCGTACAGGGTTTCCAGTTTGGTGGCCTTGTCCACCACGTACTCCGGCGTCGTGACCTTGCCGCAGTCATGGAGCCAGGCCGCGATATGCAGGGCTTCCCACTCTTCGTCGGTGGGCTTGAAGCCGCGGAACGGCGGCTCCTCGCTCGCGGCAGCGGCCCGGGCCAGCATGAGGGTGATCTCCGGTACGCGCTGGCAGTGGCCGCCGGTGTAGGGGCTCTTGGCATCGATGGCGCCGGCCATCAGCTGGATGAAGGCATCCAGCAGCTGCTTCTGCTTCTCCAGCAGCCGCTGGCTTTCGATGCAGAGCGCGGCGACGCCGGAAATCGCTTCGACGAAGGCGATGCGCTCCGGGCGCAGGATGGCTGGCCGGGCTTCCCTGCCGACGTCGCGGTGGAGCAGGACCAGCACGCCGATGGTGTTGCCCTGGCGGTTGTGCAGCCCGGTACTCACCAGGTGAACCCGCGGGCTTTGCAGGGTCTTCAGCAGGTCGCAGTAGGCGCCGGCCTGATCGTAGCCGAAGGAGCAGACCTGGCTTGGGCCGCCGTGGGCCGGCAGGTCCAGCCAGTGCGGCAAGGCCGGGCTTTCCAGGCCGAAGCCCCGGATGCCGTGGGCCTCGAGATCCTGCTCCTGGTCGTTGAGGAACAGGCCATGGGGCTCCAGGCGGCCCTTCTGGGTGTCGATCAGGTAGAGGAGGCCGCCGGAGGCTTCGCCGATGTCTATGGTTTCGTCGAGGACGCGGCGCAGCAGGTTGTCGAACCGGGTTTCCGCCGAGAGGCTGGAGGCAATATCGAGGAAGCTGGAAATGGTTTCCTTCATCCGCGCCATGGCCACCGCCAACTGGTCCACCTCCAGCACGGGCGAGTTGCCCATGGCGGGCAGGCTGAAGTTGAAGCTGCGGATCGCCTCGGCCTGGGTGACCAGCGCCTGGAGCGGCTTGACCACAATGCGCGAGAGCAGGAAGCCGAGCGGGATGCAGAGCAGCAGGATCGCCAGGGTCAGGATCGCGCCTTGCCAGCGGATGCGGTAGGCGTCGTCCAGCAGCTCATCCTCGGGTGCCAGGATGCCGAGTTGCAGGCCCTGGGGGCCGCCTTCCTCCAGGCGCTGGCGGGCCACCACCCAGCGGCGATCGTCGATCTGCAGGCTGGTGCGCAGGTCGTCTTGACCCGCGAGGCCCGCCAGCGCCGCCAGGGGCGGACTGAACTCCTTGACTTCGCCCAGTTCGGGGGCGCCATTGATCCGCTTGACCAGTTTGCTGGTGTCCGGGTACGCCACGGCGCGGCCGTCCGGCTGGTACAGCACCACTTCGGTGGAGGGGGTGACCCGGTGATCGGCCAGGGTGGCGGAAAGGTCGTCCAGGGTCAGGTCGGCCCCTATCACCGCGTCGCTGCCGCTGGGCCGGGCCAGGGTGGTACCGACCGCGCCGCTGGAGAAGAACACATAGGGTGCGGTGGCGATTGCTCCGTCCTGCTCCAGGGCCCGGTAGTACCAGGGTCGGCCGCGCGGGTCGTAGCGTTCCCTGAGTTCCTGGCGGCGAACGATCTCGTTGAGCGCATCATCGAAGAAGAAGGTGAACGAGCGAGCCCGGGACAGGTTGTCGCGCTCGATGCTCCAGACCTGGTATGCGGCGCCGGGCGGGGCGTTGAAGGCCGTCTTCAGCCGCTCACTGCGCAGGGGGCGGACCATGAAGAAGTCGCCGTCGTCATAGCCCAGATAGAGGGCGGCCAACTTGGGATTGTCCGTGAGGGCACGGGTCAGCGGGTGCAGAAGCAGGTCCAGGCGATCGAAGCTGTCCTGGCGCTGGTCGCCGCCGCTCAGGGCCAACAGGTTCAACAGGTGGTGGATCGGCTGGTAGGTGTGGCGCAGGTCGGTTTCGACTTCGCCGCTGATGCGGCCGAAAAGCTCGTCACTGCTGGAGAGGATGATCTGGCTGGTCTGGCGGTAGTTGAACAGGCCCAGGACCACGCCGGTGAGGAGCAGCAGCAGGGTGAAGAGCACGCTGATATGGACATGCAGCGGAAAGCGACGCTCTGCGAACTTTTGCAGCATTGAGGAAGCTCCTTGGCCCCGGTCCCTGGGGGGCTAAAGGAGCATAGATGAGCGCGGTTGGCTTCGTCGTGCAAATTGCCATGGGGGCGGGACGGGTTCGGTAGGCCGGGGGGGGCGCCAAGGCTTTCACCAGGCCGGTGGGGTGGTGCGGATCTAGCAGAGTTTTCTTCCTGAACCGAGCGATCTTCCGCGTTGAAACTGACCAGTTGCCGTAGGAGATGGCCTAAGGTGCGGTAAGCCGCGTCTTTAAGTGGAGAAGCGGCCCTTCCTGGGCTCGACAGGGGAGCCGGCATCTCTATCTTGGCAGCGTTCAATCGCGCGAAGGAGAGCTGCCGTGAGCAAGCTGGTCAATCTGGATGATTTTATCGAGCCGGGAAACGAGTCCGCCTACAAGGTGATGATCGTCGACGATCATCCGGTGATTCGCCTGGCCGTGCGCCTGCTGCTCGATCGCGAGGGTTATTCGATCGTGGCGGAAACGGATAACGGCGTGGACGCCATCGCCCTGGCGCGGGAGCACGAGCCGGACCTGGTGATACTCGATATCGGCATTCCCAAGCTCGGCGGCCTGGATGTCATCGCCCGCCTGCATGCGCTGGACATGCCGCTGCGGGTGCTGGTGCTGACCGGGCAGAACCCCAACCACTACGCCACGCGCTGCATGCAGGGTGGCGCGGCGGGCTTCGTCTGCAAGGAAGGTGATCTTTCCGAAGTCACCGCGGCGGTTCGGGCGGTGCTCTCGGGCTACAGCTACTTCCCCAGCGACGTGATCAAGTCCGGCAAGCGCCAGATCGGTCTGCCGGACGAGGTCGAGATGATCGACCGCCTTTCCGATCGCGAGCTGGTGGTGCTCAAGTTCCTCGCCAACGGCTACAGCAACAAGGAAATTGCCGAGGAGATGTTCATCAGCAACAAGACGGTCAGCACCTACAAGACCCGCCTGATGCTCAAGCTCAACGCCCGATCCTTGATCGAGCTGGTGGAGTTCGCCAACCGCAATGCCCTGGTGTGACCCTGGCCATGCGCTTGTCCGCCCTGCTGGCAGGCTCCCTCCTGGGCAGCCTGCTGCTGTCCCCGCACTGCCCTGCGAGCGAAGTCGTGCCCCTGCAGCTGCTTGGGCGCTCCGAGGCGCGGGATCTGCGGGTGCCGCTGGAGGAGCAGGACAGGCTCTGGCTGCGGCACAAGCGCGTATTGCGCATAGGTACCAGCGAACCGGACTTTCCGCCCTTCGATATCACCGCCAGTGGCCTGGAATACGAAGGGATCACCGCCGACTACCTGAGGTTGATCGCCCAGGCCCTGGAGATCGATGCCGAAGTCCTGCGCTATCCGGACCGGGAAGCCGCGCGCGCTGCCCTGCGCGCCGGTGAGGTCGACCTGCTGGGCAGCAGCCTCGAGGCCGATGCGGCCAGCCCGGGCCTGATCCAGACCCGCCCCTATGTCCAGCACCAGCCAGTGATGGTGATGCGCATCGATGATACTCGTGCCGCTGAAGGAGACCTCGCGGGGCTGCGCCTGGCCGTTTCCGAGGAGGGACCGGATCCGGCTCAGGTCCGCCAGCTCTACCCCGGTGCGAGGCCCAGCCTGCACAACTCGGTGCGCGGTGCATTGCAGTCGGTGGCTTTCGACCAGAGCGACCTGTTCATCGGCGATGCCATCACCGTCAATTACCTGATCGGGCAGGGCTACCTGACCAACCTGCGGATGACCAACTTCGCCGGTTTCGACGGCGTGGGGTTCAGCTTTTCCCTGGCCGCGGACAACCAGCAGCTGCGGCGCATCCTCGATCTCGCGATAGCGGCCATACCCGAAACCGAGAGGGCGGGGATCCTGCGACGCTGGGGCGGTGGCTCGGGGATGTTTCTCGAGAACGCCCGGCTGCACCTGACCGAACGGGAGCGGCGCTGGCTGAGGCGGCACGGGCCGGCCAGGCTGGTGGTGGACGGCTCCTTCGAACCGCTGACCTTCTTCAATGCGCAGAAGCGTTTTCGCGGCATAACGCCCGACTTGCTGGAGCTCATCCGGCAGAAGACCGGCCTGACGGTCGAGGTCCAGGACGCCGTCAGCGTCCAGGGGATGCTCGATCGGTTGCGCAATGGCCAGGCCGATATGGCGGCAACCCTGGTCTCGACACCGGAACGGAACGAGTTCCTCCACTTCACCCGACCCTACTTCAGCAGCAGCAACGTGCTGGTGGTGCGCCTGTCGGAACAAGGCCTCCAAGGCCTGGACCAGTTCGATGGCAAGCTCCTGGCCATCCCCGGCGGCCATGCCATGCGTGGCTACATCGAGCAGCGCCACCCGGGCGTGCGTCTGCTGGAAGTCGGCAGCGGTATCCAGGCGCTTTCCAGCGTCGCCGAAGGCAAGGCCGATGGCGCGTTGCACGCCATGGCGTCGGCAAGTTTCCTGATCAATCGCTATTACCCCGGCAAGTTGCGCATCGCCGATACCGTCGGGCGGGACCCGGCACGCTATGCCTTCTCGGTCGTGCATGGCGAGCCGGAGCTGCTGAGCATCCTCGACAAGGCGCTGCTGTCCATCTCGCCGGACGAGTTGGGCAACATCGTCAATCGCTGGTACACCAATGCCGAAGTGGCCGAAAGCACCTGGGTCGAGTACGAGGAACGGCTCTACGAGGTGGGCTTCGCCTTTCTCCTGCTGTCGGTGCTGTTCGCCGGCTGGGCCCTCTACCTGCGCCGCCAGGTGAAGCGGCGCGAGCGCAAGGAGCGCTGGCTCAATGACCAGCTGGAATTCAAGCGCTCGCTGATCGACGGCATTCCCTTCCCGCTGTCCGTACGTGACCTGGAGGGGCGTACCATCACCTGCAACCTGAGTTTCGAAGCTGCCTTCGGCCTGGAGCGGGAGGCGCTGCTGGGCAAGCGCCTGACGGCCGTGCAGGGCCTGCGGGTCGAGGCCCTGGAAGCGCTGGAGTCGCTCAACCTGCGTGCCCTGCAGGAGGGCCGGGCGCAGTTCAGCGACCAGCAGCTGCACCTGTGTGAAGAGACGCTGGAGGTGTCCTACTGGGCCATCCCTTATCGCAATGCCCAGCAGCGCATCCTCGGCCTGATCTGTGGCTGGGTGGACATCACCGAACGCAATCGCCTGATGGCCGAGCTGCGTCAGGCCAAGGACCAGGCCGAGTCGGCCAATGTGGCGAAAAGCCGCTTTCTCGCCACCATGAGTCACGAGATTCGCACACCATTGAACGCCATCATCGGCATGCTCGAGTTGGCGCTCAAGCGCGAGAGGCCGGACCGCGAGGCGATCACGGTGGCCCAGGACTCGGCCAATTCATTGCTGGCGCTGATCGGCGATATCCTCGACATCGCCAAGATCGAATCCGGGCGGATGGTCCTCGAACCCCGACAATCCTCCCCCAGGGCGCTGACGGAATCGGTGGTTCGGGTGTTCGAGGGGCTGGCGCGGCAGCAAGGCCTGGAGCTGCTTCTGCACCTGGACCTCGCTACCACGGACGACGTGATGGTGGACCCGTCCTGTTTCAAGCAGATCCTTTCCAATCTCATCAGCAATGCCATCAAGTTCACCGACCGGGGCAACGTCTGCGTGAGCCTGTGCAGCGCTTCGGTCGAAGACGGGCAGGTGCACCTGAGGCTGGTGGTGGAGGACAGCGGAATCGGTATCGCGAAAGAGGACCAGAAGCGGCTGTTCCAGTCCTTCACCCAGTTCGCCGGCAGCATGAGTGTGGAGCGCGGCGGTACTGGTCTGGGGCTGAGCATCTGCCGCCGGCTGGTGAGCCTCATGGGCGGGCAGCTCGAATTGCACAGCGAGCTCGGTGTCGGTACGCAGGTTACGGTGGACCTGTGGCTGCCTCGACGCGAGCCTCTGCCGCCAGCCCCGGAACCGTCCGCCAGGCTTGAGCCGGCTGCGAACACCTACCGTGTGCTGGTGGCGGACGATCATCCGGTCAACCGCATGGTGCTGGTGCAGCAACTGGAATTCCTCGGGCACCGGGCGGCGCAGGCCGGGAACGGCGAAGACGCCCTGCGCGCCTGGGAGGAAGCGGAGTTCGACCTGGTCATCACGGACTGCAACATGCCGGTAATGAACGGCTTCCAGCTCGCCCGCTGCATCCGTGAGCGCGAACGCTGGCTCGGTAAGGCTCCCAGCAGGGTCATCGGGCTGACCGCCAACGCGCAGCCGGAGGAGTTGGCACGCTGCCGGGAGGCGGGCATGGATGACTGCCTGTTCAAACCCATCGGCCTGGAAGGGCTGCAGCGTTACCTGCAAGGCCTCGACTCTGTCGATTCCGCGGCGCAGGCGGCGCGTGGGAGCGATTCGCCGATCCGCCTCGACCCTGGCCTGCTGGAGCGCAGCATCGGTGGCTCCGCCGGGGCGGCGCGCCTGCTGTTGACGGAGATGCACCGGTCCAGTCAGGCCGACGCCCTGGAACTGGACACCTTGCTGCAGGCCGGGGCTTGGGAAGAGCTGGAACGGTTGGTGCACAGGGTCAAGGGGGCCGTGGCGCTGTTCGACGCACAGCCCCTGCTCGGCCAGTGCATCGCCTTTGCCGAGGCCTATGCCGGTGGTGTCCGGGAGGTCGAGCTGCGGCGGCTGGCGGAGATGGTCCGGCGCAGCCTGGACAACCTGCTGGAGGCATTGGCGCAGCGCCTGGAGGAATGAGGCCTCTGTATGCATGACGCGATGGAGCTGACCAGGTAGGGTGCGCCGCGCGCACCAAGGGTTGAGCGAGGCGCAGGCGCTGACCCCGGGATCGGTGCGCATGGCGCACCCTACGGTGGGGCAAGTGCAGGGACTCCGCGAATCCGGGCTCTACGAACGTGGATGCTCATTCCCCCTGGCGCGCTTCCTCCATCCGTGGCGCCGGAGTTCCCCAGCGCAGGCGGGCACGGTGGGCGAGGTAGGCCACCAGCAGCGCCAGCGCCGCGCCCAGCAGGGTGTTGTAGAGACGCACCTCGGGCAGGTGCCAGTCGAGGGAGAGGCTTTCAGCCAGCAGCACGAAGCAAACGGTGGTCTGCGCCACGAAGAGTCCGTAATGCTGGGCGATGTAAGCCCGGCTGAGGACGATCAGCGGCAGCATGCAGGCCACCAGTAATCCGGGACTCTGCAGCCAGCTGCCCACCCCGATCAGGATCAGCGCGCCGACCAGGCTGCCCAGGCCGCGCTGGATGCCGCGAACCAGGCTGCCGTTGAGGTCCATCTGGATGGTGGTCATCACCGTCAGCGTCAGCCAGTAGCCTCGCGGCAAGCCGGAAAGGTTGACCGCCAGGCCGGCGAGTGCGCCGGCCGTACAACAGGCCGTCGCATGGATCACCCAGAGGCGCTGCGGCAGTCGCTGCGCATGGCGGCGCATGACCTGGGCGAACTCGCCGAGGCGGGGCATCAGCGGCCATAGCCGCAGACCCCGGCTCGCGCGCAGGGCGAAGGCCAGCAGCATCACCCAGAGTCCACCGATGGCGAACAGCGCCCCTACCGCCAGGCCGTTGTGCAGATTGCCCAGCCCCGCCTGGCCCTGGCCGAGGCACAGGCAGACCGCCAGCCCCACGCCCAGCTTGCCGAGCTCCGTGCCGTAGCGTTGCAGCACAGCCAGCAGCAGGCCGACGAAGGCGAAGCTGGCCAGGCTCAGCAGGGGATGGCTGGCGGACCAGAAACCCAGGCCGGCGCTGACGGCGCCCAGCCCGGTAAGCAGCGTCATGCGCAACATGCCGAGGCGATGGAAGGGGTTGGCCAGGGAAGCCTGGAAAGCGCCGGTGGCGGCCCAGAGAAATCCGCTGTGGCTGGTGAACAGGCCCAGCATCAACGGCAGCCCGCACCCCGCGCCCGCCATCAGGGCGGCGCCCCAGGCCGGGGGGCCGGCGTGCCAGCGCAGGCTCTGTTTGAACAAGGTTCGCATCAGCGCTACTCCTGAAGACCTGCGGTCAGATCGGGCTGGATCGGCCGGTCATCTCACGGGCCATTTCGGTAGCGTAGCTGTCGGTCATGCCGGCGATGAAGTCGATCACGCGCACGAATGAGCGGTACAGCGGCCAGTCCGGGTCGGGCGCATTGTTGCCGAGCAGGTCGAGGATGCGCCGGTGCTTGAACGACGGGGAGCGCCCGCCGTGCTGCTCCAAGGCCGCCCCGCAGAAGGCATTGAGCAGGATTTCCAGGGTGGTGTAGGCGCCGATCTCGTGGAGTGTCTTGCGTTTGTCCTGGAAGATCTTCTCGCGGGCGATGGCCTTGGCCTTGAGCACGCAGCGCTTGGCCGCGCCGTGCATGTGCTCCACCAGATCGCCCGGCAGGGTGCCGGCCAGCAGGGCGTCCTGCTGCTCGACGAAGGCGCGGGCGGCGGCGTTGGTCAGGTGTTCGATGGCCTTGCCGCGAAGGATCGCCAGCTTGCGCCGGCGGGAGTCCTGCGGGCCGAGCTGACGGTAGGTTTCCGGCAGGTCGTCGCCCACCAGGCCGAGCAGCAGGGCTTCGACTTCCGCGTAGTCCAGCAGCTCCATTTCCAGGCCGTCTTCCAGGTCGATCAGGCCGTAGCAGATGTCGTCCGCCGCTTCCATCAGATAGACCAGCGGATGGCGCGCCCAGCGTTGCTCGTCGATCCGCGGCAGCTCCAGCTTGGCGGCGATCTGCTCCAGCAGCTGCAGCTCGCTCTGGTAGCAACCGAACTTGTGCTTCTTGTAGCCCAGGGCCTCGGCATGGCGCGAGGTCCAGGGGTACTTCAGGTAGGTGCCGAGGGTGGCGTAGGTCAGGCGCATGCCGCCGTCGAACTGGTGATACTCCAGTTGCGTCAGCACCCGCAGGCCTTGGGCATTGCCTTCGAAATTGAGGAAATCATCGCGTTCAGCGTCGCTCATCGCGTCCAGCCAGCCCCGCGCGGCCGCCTGCTGGAACCAGTAGCGGATGGCGTCTTCCCCCGAGTGGCCGAAGGGCGGGTTGCCGATGTCGTGAGCGAGGCAAGCCGACTGCACGATCACCCCCAGGTCCGAGGGTTCGCACCAATCCGGCAGCGCTTCGCGCAGGGTCTCGCCGACGCGCATGCCCAGCGAGCGACCCACGCAGCTCACCTCCAGGGAGTGGGTGAGGCGCGTATGGATGTGGTCGTTGCTGGACACCGGATGCACCTGGGTCTTGCGCCCGAGGCGGCGGAAGGCGCCGGAAAAGATGATGCGGTCGTGGTCTTTGTGAAAAGGGCTGCGTCCAAGCTCGTCGGTGCTGTGCACCGGTTTGCCAAGCCGTTCGCGGGTGAGCAGGGTCTGCCAGTCCAAGGCCTGTCTTCTCCGTTCAGTGACCGAAGGCCCTACTCTAACCCAAGCCTTCGCCGGCGGCTCAGTCCTTCGCCAGGCAGGCGGCGTCCACATCCACCAGCAGCAGACGGCGGCCGTCGTCGATGAATTGCCCGGCGGTGAGGCAGTACTGGTTGGTGGTGGCGTCGCGGTAGGTGTTGGAAAGGGTCAGTCGGCGCTCCGCCCAGCCCTCGGCCAGCAGTTGGTGGAAGTAGGGGCGCCAGGACCAGTTGTGCCCCAGGAAATCCGGGTCGTCGACCCAGCGTCCTGCGCGCCACTGCAGGTTCGGGGTGATCTGGGCACCATTGCGGTCGCACTGGTAGATGCGCAGCAGCCAAGGGTGTACATCCTCGGCGGCCAGCTTGGGCAGGGGGCCGCCAGCCTCGGCCCAGGGGCGTAGCTGCCCCATCAGCTCATTGAGACGGCGCTGCAGCGTCATCAGGCGTGCGCGTTCGGCCAGCTTGCCCTGCACATAGCAGTCGCGCAGACGGGCGAAGCGTTGGGCGAAAGCGTCGGCGGCGAAGAATTCCAGGCGCGGCGCGGCGAACAGGTAGCCTTGCACGTAGCGGGCGCCGCACTCGAGGGCGAAGTCCAGTTCCGCCTCGGTTTCCACCCCTTCGGCGATGATCCAGCAGCCGGTCTTCTCCGCCATCTGCGCCAGGGCCTTGACCACCTCGCCGCTCGGGCCGCCACGGGCCGCGGCCTGGAACAGGCGCATGTCAAGCTTGAGGATGTCCGGCTGCAGGGCGAGCACCCGGTCGAGCTGGGAATAGCCGGCACCGAAGTCGTCGATGGCGATTCGCGCGCCGGCCTCGCGATAGCGCGCCACCACGTCCGTCAGGCGTTGACTGGCGCCGCCCAGTTCGGTGATCTCGAAGACGATACGCTGCGCCGGTACGCCGAAACGCTGCAACTGCTTGAGGCTGGGCAGGGTCTGCCCCGGACGCAGGCGGCTGATCCAGCGGGGGGAGATGTTCAGGCTGAGGAACCAATCGGCCGGAGCTTCATGATCGAAGCGCTGCAGGGCGTCCTCGCGCAGCTGCCGATCGAGCCGGCGCAGGGCCCAGGGTGACAGCCGGGAATCGGCGAACAGCGGGCCGACCGATTGCAGGCTGCCATCGGCCTGACGCAGGCGGCCCAAGGCTTCGACGCCGGCGATCAGCCCCGTGGCGGTATCGATGAAGGGCTGGAAGCAGGCGAGCGGTTGCCCATCGATCACGTTGACTCCTTGGTGGATGGCCATTGGGTTGCGCGACGCGCAGGGACGATGCCCATGTCTGGTGCGACGGGCCGCTCACCCGTAGCAAGAATGTGGCCAGTTGCCTTATCCGCGCACCGTGGCTAGCCCGGCCCGGAGCCCGGTGGCCTGTTCAGCAGCGCCTGCAGCAAGGGGAGGAGCGCGCTACCCAGGCGCAGGCCGCGCTTCAGGCTGCCCTTGCGGGCGGCGAAGAACCCCAGCGCCGCTATCGCCGCCATGCCCCAGAGCGGTGCGTGGGGGATGTCCAGCTGGCGCGAGAACTCCCGTGCCTGGCGCAGGGGTTGGGTCAGCAGGAGCGACTCGTGGCGCAGCTCCTGGCGTTGCATCTCCAGCCGCAGGCGCACCAGCGCCTTGCGCATGTCGCGGCGGCTGGCCTTGCGGGGCAGTTCCGGCAGGCTCATGGCAATAGGCGCTCCCGGTCACGCGCCAGTTCTTCCAGGGTGGCGCTGAAGGGGGATTCATCATCATCCACCGCCGCCCGCAGGCGAATGCCGCAGTAGAAGCTGGCAAGCAGGTAGAAGAGGCAGAGGCCGCCGAGGGCCTCGAACCGCCAATTGTCCCAGAGCAGCATCAGCACCAGGCCGGACAGCCCGATCAGCAGGAGCATGGTGAAGATCAGAGTCAGGCCGCCGAAGATCAGCAGGTAGAGGCTGCTGGCCTTCTGTTCCTGCAGCTCGATGCCGAAGAGCTCCACATGGCTATGGAGCAATCCCAGCAGCGAGGCGCCGAGGCGCTTGGGCGAGGGGTTGCGTCCCGAGGCTTGGGAGGAAGGGGCTTCGTCACTCATGGTCAGCGCCGGGCGGCCAGCAGGCCGAGCAGGAAACCGATTCCGGCGGCCAGACCAACGCTTTGCCAGGGGTGTTCCTGGACGTAATCCTCGGTGGCCTGGACCGCGGCCTGGCCGCGATCACGCAGGTTCTGCTCGGTGTCGCGCAAGGTGTCGCGAGCGCGCTTGAGGCTTTCGTGGATCTGCAGGCGCAACTCGTCAGCCTGGTCACCCGCCAGGTTAGCGGTGTCCTGCAGCAGTTTTTCGGTATCGCTGACCAGGGTCTGGAAGTCGGCCAGCAGGTCGTCCTGTGCGTGGGTGGCGGTCTTACGGGGCATGACGATTCTCCTTGTAGGACTCAATGCCTAAGAGTAGGTGCCTTCTCCCAAGGTTCACGCAGATTTTCCTTGGCACCGCTGGTATAGCGCTTGCATCGGGGTGGTGCGCGGTTGCGGCGAGTTGCGCTGGATCGGGGCGTCCCGGATGGGCTTCCCGGTTCCGCAAAATCCGCTCAACCCTATGAAAAACAAAGAGAAAGGCTTTTCGAGACAGGTCTTGCGCCTGCCGGCATGCACCAAAGCGGGGTTTCGATCCAGCCCTTTGTGGTGCGGCCAGGCTTCAGGATGGTGCGTGCCAGGCCCGCCTTGAACTGCTTTGGTGCTTTTTCTTCGCTGCCGGAGCTCCCTTCGCCAATGGAAAACCTCAATAGTGCCGTGGAAAACCTGATCCACGGCTCCAACACCCTGTTCATTCTGATGGGCGCCGTGATGGTGCTGGCCATGCACGCGGGTTTCGCCTTCCTCGAAGTCGGCACGGTGCGGCAGAAGAATCAGGTCAATGCCCTGTCGAAGATCCTCTCCGACTTCGCGGTCTCGACCCTGGCCTACTTCTTCGTCGGCTACTGGATCGCCTACGGGGTAACCTTCCTCGAACCGGCCAGCGCCCTGGCCGCCGACCATGGTTATGCGCTGGTGAAGTTCTTCTTCCTGCTGACCTTCGCCGCGGCCATTCCGGCCATCATCTCCGGCGGCATCGCCGAGCGCGCCAAGTTCTACCCCCAACTCTGCGCCACGCTGCTGATCGTCGCTTTCGTCTATCCCTTCTTCGAGGGGATCGTCTGGAACGGCAACTTCGGCCTGCAGGACTGGCTGAAGAACAGCTTCGGCGCCAGCTTCCATGACTTCGCCGGCTCGGTGGTGGTGCATGCGGTGGGCGGTTGGCTGGCCTTCGGCGCCGTGGTTCTGCTGGGCCATCGCGACGGTCGCTATCGCGATGGCCGCCTGGTGGCCTTTGCGCCGTCGAACATTCCCTTCCTGGCGCTGGGCTCGTGGATCCTGATCGTCGGCTGGTTCGGCTTCAACGTGATGAGCGCCCAGACCTTGCAAGGCATCAGCGGCCTGGTGGCGGTGAACTCGCTGATGGCCATGGTCGGTGGCACCGTCGCCGCGCTGCTGGTGGGGCGCAACGACCCCGGCTTCCTGCACAACGGCCCGCTCGCCGGCCTGGTGGCGGTGTGCGCGGGTTCCGACCTGATGCATCCGGTAGGAGCCCTGGCCACCGGCGCGATGGCCGGCGGCCTCTTCGTCTGGGCCTTCACCGCTACCCAGGTGAAGTGGAGGATCGATGACGTCCTCGGCGTCTGGCCGCTGCACGGCCTGTGCGGCGTGTGGGGCGGCATCGCCTGCGGCATCTTCGGCCAGCAGGACCTGGGCGGCCTGGGTGGCGTCAGCTTCGTCAGCCAACTGATCGGCAGCGGCCTGGGCATTCTGGTGGCGCTGGTGGGCGGCTTCGCGGTCTACGGTCTGCTGAAGTCGACCCTGGGCATCCGCCTGAGCCAGGAGGAGGAGTACTACGGCGCTGACCTCTCGGTGCACAAGATTGGTGCCACTTCGCAGGATTGAGTCACCGCAATTCGCGAATGAATTCGCTCACAACTGTGCTGGTCGTTTTTCTGGCGCTTCGGCTGCGGGGGGCGGCAGAGCCAGTAGGGGCGAATTCATTCGCCAAGGGCGGCGAAGCCGCCCCATGAGGCCTTGCAGGCCGAACCTGCGGTCCGGTTGGCGAATGAATTCGCCCCCACAAGAAAGGACATTCGTGCCAGAACGAGAAAGCCCGCCGGATGGCGGGCTTTTCATTGGTGGGCGAACTTACCAGAGCGGCACGACGTAGCTGAGGATCAGGCGGTTCTCATCGAGGTCGCTGCCGAAGTTGGTGGAGCGCACCGTGGCGTTGCGCCACTTGATGCCGAAGTTCTTCAGCGCGCCTTCCTGGAACACGTAGGCGATGTCCATGTTGCGTTCCCACTCCTTGCCTTCTTCGCGGTTGGCGCCCAGATCGATGTTGTCGCCGGTCAGGTAGCGGGTCATGAAGGTCAGGCCGGGGATGCCGATATCGGCGAAGTTGTAGTCGTAGCGGGCCTGCCAGGACTTCTCGTCCTTGTTGGCGAAGTCGCCTATCTGCACGAAGTTGACCAGGAAGGGGTCGGTGCCGTTGATGTAGGCGAAGCCGGTGTCGCCACTCATGCTCTGGTAGCCAAGGCCGAGGGCGTGGCCGCCGAGGGTGTAGGTGAACATGGCGCCGAAGGCCTTGTTGTCGACGTTGCTGGTGCCCTCATCGGTGGAGCGGGCGAAGCGCAGGTCGCTCTTGAGGGAGTGCTTGTCGCCCAGTGGCAGCAGGTGCACGACGGTGACGTAGTGCTGCTTGTAGAACTCGTCCAGTTCACCGTAGTGGTAGCCGGTGGTGAGGCTGTCGTTCCACTTGTAGCTGGCGCCGGCGAAGTTGAATTCGTCGCTGGTGGTGCCCGGGCGGAAGGTGATGGCGCGGGCGGCGCCGCTGGTGATGGTCATGTCCTCGTAGTCGGAGGAGTCGCGCTGATTGACCTCCTTGAGCTGGCCGCCATCGAAGGTCAGGCCGTCGAGCTCAAGCGAGGTCAACTGGCCGCCCTTGAAGGTCTGCGGCAGCAGGCGCGAGTCGTTGTACTGGACGACCGGGAGCTTGGGCAGCAGGGTGCCGACCTTGAGCACGCTTTTCGAGGCACGCAGCTTGGCGGTGAGGCCGAGCTCGCCGTATTCGTCCTGGGCGCGGCCGGTCTCGCGGTCGCGTTTCAGCAGGCCGGTGTTGCTGCGGTCGGGGCTGGAGTCGAGCTTGACGCCGAGCAGGCCGAGGGCATCGACGCCCACGCCGACGGAGCCTTCGGTGAAGCCGGACTCGTAGCGCAGGAGGAAGCCCTGGGCCCATTCCTCGGCCTTGGCCTGCGGTGCGCCCTGCTGGCGGAAGTCGCGGTTGAAGTAGAAGTTGCGCAGTTCCAGGCTGGCCTTGCTGTCCTTGATGAACTCGGCCTGGGCGATGCCCGGCAGGGTGACACTGGCACCGAGCGTGGCGAGGGCCACGGCTCGGGAAAGCGAGGTGTTGCTCATTGTTATTGTCTCCTCGTTGGATTGCAGGTCGGTCGTGTCGTCCTGTTACAACGATTTGACTAAAGCATTACGTTACAAATTTTTCCTCTAGACGATAGTCGGCAACTCACTGAACCCACTGCGGGTAATAGCCGAGCTTGTCCTGCACCTTGGCATCGTGGGCGGGTACCACGGTGAGCCCGGGCTCGCGCTGGAGCAGGTCGTGGACCTTCTGCAACTGGGTGCGCGTGGCTTCGCGGTCGTTGTCGACCATCCGGCGGCTGACCCAGAATTTCTCCTTCGGCCCGGTGAAACCTTCCAGGCGCCAGCTGGCATCGCCGGTGAAGAAGAAGCGCCGGCCGTCGTCCAGGGTCAGGAACAGGCCCACGGACCCGGGCGTGTGGCCGCGCAGCGGAACCAGCACCAGGCTGCGGTCGCCGAACAGGTCAAGGCTTTCCTCGAAACCCATGAAGGGTACGGGCAGGAAGAGATAGGGCCGCCACTTCACGCCGTGGGCGAACTGGCTGGGCAGCACCGCCGGCGGCGTGGCGATTTCGCTGAACTCGATCTCCTCGTAGGGCGCCCAGACCGTCACTTCGGGAAAGTCCGCCAGGGCCGAGACATGGTCCCAGTGGGCGTGGCTGAGATAGATGCGGTCGACGCGGATACCGTCGCGATCCAACTGGTCACGGGCCGGGCTCACCGCGCCGTATTTCATCAGCGGCTTGTCCCACCAGGGCATCTCGGTGTCGAACTGGGCGTCCACCTGGCGGCCCAGGCCCGTGTCGAAGAGCAGGGTGGCGGCGTGGTGCTGGATCAGCACCGCCACATGGTTGACCGTCACCTTGTCGGTCCATTTGCCATCGGCCAGGGTGAAGGCGTCCAGGGTCTCGATCTGGGCGGTCTTCACCAGGGCGAAGCGCAGGCCCTCGGCCTGGGCCGCGAGACTGCAGGTACCCAGCAGGATCAGCAGGAAGAACGAACGCAGGCGCATGGATCAGTGTCCTTGAGGCAGAAAAGGGGAGGGTTGTGCAGCGCCGAAACCGAGCGGCAAGCGGCGGCGGCGCAGGCGCCAGCGGCCGGGCGTCAGCGCCACCAGGCGTTCGGCCCCGGGCAGGTCAGGGTGGGGCTGTTGCCCGGCCTTGCCTGGCCAGAGGATTTCCGCGCGGGCTTCCAGCTGCAGCAGGTCGCCAGAGTCGAAGTCCACCCAGAGCAAGCCGCAGCGGGGCTCCAGCAGCAGGTTGCCGAGGGTGTTGAACAGCTGGTTGCCGTTGTAGTCCGGCAGCCAGAGGCGACCGTCCGCGCCCAGCTGCACGAAGCCCGGCGCGCCGCCGCGATGGGAGATGTCCACGCCGCCGGTGTGTGGGTCGAGGTGCTGGCTGGCGATGAACAGGGTGTCGCTGCGCTGCACCAGTGCCAGCCAGCGCGGGTCGAGGCCGCTCCCCTGTTCCAGGGCACCGGCCGGGCGGCTGTCCCAGCGCCAGTCGCGGGCTTGGATGTAGCGCGGGCAGTTGCCGAAGGACTGCTGCACGGCGACGGTGAAACCGTCGGTATCGTCTTCCATCAGCGGTCCGTTCATGCGGTTGCGCCGCCGCGTCGGCAGCTCCAGGCCCAACAGGCCCAGGCGCGCCGCATCATGCAGGTTGGCGCGCAGCGGGTCGTCCATCTCGGGCCTGGCGTTGATGCGCAGCAGGCTGGGCTCCGGCGAATGGACGAATCCCGGCTTGCCCCAGAGCACCGAAGCCACGGGCTGGCCGTCGCTGTCCAGGCTGCCCACGAGCAACCAGGGCAGTTGGCTGAAGAACTGGCGATGCTGTTCCGGCATGTGGTTGCGGATCATCCGGCTACCCATCGCCTCCACCTGCTCGCGGACGCCGAGGCGGGTCTGGATCGCTTGTTCGCCGGGATGGAATGGGCTGCTCATCGTCGCCTCCGGGCCTGTCACAGGCGGGGCAGCTCGACATAGCCGGGCAGGGCGCGGATGCGCGCGAACCAGGCATCGAGATGGGGGTAGGTCGCCAGCGGCAGGCCGCCTTCTTCAGCCATGGCGAGATAGGGATAGACCGCCACGTCGGCGATGCTCGGTTGCTCGCCCACCAGCCAGGCGCGCTCCGCGAGGTGCGCGTTCACCAGTTCCAGTACCTGGCGACCTTTGGCCTGGGCGCCCTCGAGGTCACCGGGGCGGCGGAACAGCTGGATCACCCGTGCCGTGGCGGGGCCCTGGTGCACTTCATTGGCGGCATAGCTCAGCCAACTGGCGATATAGGCCTGCTGCAGGGCGTCTTCGGGGAGCCAGTCGGGTGCATGGCGCCGTGCCAGATAAACCAGTATGGCCTGGGAATCCGCCACCGCCTGGCCCTGGTCCACCAGCACGGGCACTTGTCCGCGCGGATTGATGGCGAGGAATTCCGGGCGCTTCTGCGCGCCGCCGGGCAGGTCGACATGCAGCACCTCAGCCCGCTGGCCGATCAGGCCGAGGAACAGGCGCACCTTGTAGCAGTTGCCGGAAAGGGGGAAGTCGTGGAGTTGCATGGCGGCGTCCTTCGCTGTGGGTTATGGTGTCGAATACTAGACAGACAGGTCTGTATATTTCAAGCCGATTTTCACCCGAACACTGCCAGGGCTTGTGCGGCGCGGGTTTGAGCCGGCGCGGGCGGTTGCGCATAATGCGCCGGTCCAGGAGGTTCACATGGCTTCAAACAAACGCGATCAACTGATCGACACCGCCATCGCGCTGTTCTACCGCGATGGCTTTCACGCCACCGGCATCGACCGCATCCTCGCGGAGTCCGGGGTGGCGAAGATGACCCTCTACAAGCACTTCAAATCCAAGGACGAGCTGATCGAGGCCGCCCTGCAGAAGCGCCTGGAACCGAGTCGGCAACGCATGGCCTGGGCCTTGGACAACCTCTCGCCGAAGGGGGCGATACTGGGCGTCTTCGACGGTCTGCACGCGCTGATCCACGACGGCGAGTTCTTCGGCTGTGCCTTCGTCAACGCGGCGGCCGAATTCCATGACCGCGAACATCCGATCCACCGCGTCGCCGCCAGCCACAAGGCCAACGCCGAGCAGCATTTCCGCATCGCCCTGGAGCGTCTGGAGGTCGCCGAACCCGCTCGCCTGGCGCGCCAGCTGCAGTACCTGATGGAAGGCGCCATCACCATGGCCCATATGCAGGGGCCGGGAGACCAGGCGCTGGAAGCCAAGGACGCGGCCGCCGTACTGCTACGCGCCGCCGGGGCCTGAGGGGCGGTGCTCCCCACCAAGTGCTTGCTGGATTGCCTGCAGCCCTTGCAGGACAAGGCCTCGCGCCAGTCCACCGGAGCCTGGCCGCGTGCTAGACTTCGCCCCTTGCTGATCTTCGAGGCGCGTCTACATGCTTCCTGAATGCCAACTCTTCGGCACTCTCGGCTGCCACCTGTGCGAGGTGGCGGAAGGCGTGCTCATGCCCTTTGTCGAGCGCGGTCTGTTGGTGGAACTGGTGGACATCGCCGATCGGGAAGAGTGGGTCCAGGCGTACGGCCTGCGCATTCCGGTCCTGCGTCGTTGCGACAACGGCCGCGAACTGGGCTGGCCCTTCGATGCGACTGCGGTGGCGGCGTTCCTCTCCAACTAGTCCCGTCGCCCGAACCGTCCACGCCTTGGCAATTCTGCTGCACAGCGGCACCGTCCCTGCCGCTTCTGCGCGTTATTTCGCCCTGTAATACATCTGGCTATGCGTGGATGCGCGCGTCCGTCCTCACTCCAATGTGAAGTTTCATACGAGCAAAGTGCCTTGTGAGCCTTCAAGTGCGGCCAATAGATTTTCTGCGGCCGTCGAGAATACAAATCTGAGTCGATGATCTTCGATGGCAGACAACCGTCAGTGCCCATTCAATGCACTGGCGGTCGGAAAAACGTGCCATGGAAGCGGGATATGCAAAGCAGGGATGCCGGGCCTTCGGAATTTCGGGCTGAGGAGGGAGCCCCACCGCTGGACGCGGGCCTGGCGTGCCTGGTCATGCTGGCGCGTTTTCATCATGTTGCAGCATCCCCCGAGCAGTTGGTCCATGAATTCGCCAAGGCGGGTGGCGCGTTAAGTGCCACCGACCTGCTGATGGCGGCACGCGGGCTGGGGCTGAAGGCCAAGTGGGTGCGTACTCGTTGCGAGCGCTTGCGGCACACGCCATTACCGGCCATTGCCCTCTCCAGGACAGGGGATTTCTTCATCCTGGCGCGCCTGGACGATGGCAAGGCGTTGATCCACGACCCGCGTACGGGGCGGCCGGAAGTGCTGAGCGAGCAGGCTTTTGACGAGCGCTGGTCCGGCGAGTTGCTGCTCGTCCGTTCCGAAGCCACCCAGGCGGGCGAACTCTCCAGGTTCGACTTCACCTGGTTCGTTCCGGCCATCGTCAAGTACCGGAAATTGCTGGGCGAAGTGCTGCTGGTCTCTTTCGTGCTGCAGGTATTTGCCCTTCTGACCCCGTTGTTCTTCCAGGTCGTTATGGACAAAGTGCTGGTTCACCGTGGCCTAACCACCCTGGACGTGATCGCCGTTGGCCTGCTGGGCATCATGCTCTTCGAAACCCTGCTCAGCGGGTTGCGCAGTTACGTCTTTGCCCATACCGCCAGCCGAATAGACGTCGAACTGGGCTCCCGGTTGTTCCGCCATCTGGTGGCCCTTCCTCTCGCCTATTTCCAAGCGCGGCGAGTAGGGGACTCGGTGGCTCGAGTCAGGGAACTGGAAAACATACGCAGCTTCCTGACCGGCAATGCCATCACCTTGCTGCTGGATGTGCTGTTCTCCGTGGTGTTCATCGCCGTGATGTGTTTCTACAGCGGCTGGCTGACGCTAGTGGTGGTGCTCTCGCTACCCCTCTACTTCCTGCTCTCCCTCTTCATCACACCGCCGCTGCGGGCACGCCTGCAGGAAAGCTTCAACCGGGGCGCCGAAAACCAGGCGTTCCTGGTCGAGACCATTAACGGCATCGACACGCTCAAGTCGATGGCCGTGGAGCCGCAGATCAATCGCCGTTGGGATAACCAACTGGCGGGCTATGTCGCTGCCAGCTTCAGGACCCGGACCCTGTCGACGCTGGCCAATGAAGGGGTATCGCTGATCGGCAAGCTGGTGACTGTGGCGACCCTTTGGCTCGGCGCGCGCCTGGTTATCGACGGTGAGCTCAGCGTTGGCCAACTGATCGCCTTCAACATGCTGGCCGGGCGAGTCGCGCAGCCCATCATGCGTCTGGCGCAGCTATGGACCGATTTCCAGCAGACCGGCGTCTCGCTCCAGCGCCTCGGCGATATCCTCGATTCCCGCACCGAATTGTCCCAGTCGTCGCGCTCGACCTTGCCTGCCTTGCGCGGCCACATCGAATTCGACCAGGTGCATTTCCGCTATCGTCCGGACGGCTCCGAGGTGTTGCGTGGTGTCAGCTTGGCCATAGGTGCGGGCGAGGTGATCGGCGTGGTCGGCCGCTCCGGCTCGGGCAAGAGCACCCTGACACGCTTGCTGCAGCGTCTCTACACACCCGAGCGAGGGCGGGTGCTGGTGGATGGCATGGACCTCGCCCTGGCGGATGTTTCTTCGTTACGGCGGCAGATCGGCGTGGTGCTGCAGGAGAACATCCTGTTCAACCGCAGCATCCGGGAAAACATCGCCCTGGCCGATCCCGGTGCGCCCATCGAAGCCGTGATGCGAGCGGCTCGGCTGGCCGGCGCCCATGAGTTCATCCTCGAATTGCCGGAAGGCTATGACACGCAAGTGGGCGAGCACGGCGCGACGCTGTCCGGTGGCCAACGGCAGCGGATCGCCATTGCCCGCGCACTGATGGGCAATCCGCGCATCCTGATCTTCGACGAGGCGACCAGCGCGCTGGACTACGAGTCCGAGCGCATCATCCAGCAGAACATGCAGGCCATCTGCAAAGGCCGCACGGTGATCGTCATCGCCCACCGCCTTTCCACGGTGCGCAATGCCGATCGCATCCTGGTACTGGATCGCGGCCAACTCGTCGAGCAGGGTACCCATGCCGAATTGCTTGCCCACCAGGCTGGTCATTACGCGCGCCTGCACCGCCTGCAAGGAGGCGCCGCATGAGCCAGGACTCGGCGACCCGTGTGCTCCTGCGCCGTTACCGCCGTGCCTGGCACCATGCCTGGCGAAACCGCAAGACCATGGAGGCGCCGCCCCGGCTGGCCCACGAGGTCCAGTTCCTGCCCGCGGCCTTGGCGCTGCAGGAACAGCCGGTCCACCCGGCGCCTCGCTACATCCAGTGGGCGATCATGGCGTTCGCCGTCCTGGCGTTGCTTTGGGCCTGCGTCGGCGAGATAGACGTGGTCGCAACCGCCACCGGCAGGATAGTTCCCAGCGGCAAGAGCAAGGTCATCCAGCCGAGCGACGTGGCTGTAGTCAAGGCCATCCACGTCCAGGATGGCCAGAGGGTCGAGGCTGGAGACCTGCTGGTGGAGCTGGATGCCCGGATCACCGCTGCTGATGTCGAGCGCTTGAAGAGTGACCTTCTCGCCGCCCAGGTGAATAGCGCCAGGGCCAGCGCCCTGCTGGATGCCATCCAGAGCGAACGCCAGCCCGCGTCTCTGGTTGGGCTCATTCCTCATGCCACCTCTGAACAGCAGCAGGGCGCACAACGCTGGTTGCAGGGGCAATACCTGGAGTTGCGCAGCACCCTCGACCAGAAGGACGCCGAAATCGACCAGCGCACTGCCGAAATCCGCGCGGCCAAGGCCAGCATCGCTTCGTTACGAGAGAGCCTGCCCATCGCCCGCCAGCTCTCGGCCGATTACAAGCGGCTGCTGGACAAGGCCATTGTCGGCAAGCATGCCTGGCTTCAGCAGGAACAGGCGCGGCTGGAGCAGGAGCGTGAACTCCAGGTACAACAGGTGCGCCTGCAGGAGTTGGCCGCTGCCAGGAAGGAGGCAATGGGCAGCCGGCAGAGCGTTGTCGCCCAGGCACGTCGTGCCATGCTCGACCTGCTGCATGAGTCCACCCGGGAAACCACGGCCCTGACCCAGGAATTGCAGAAGGCCGAGCAACGCAACCGCCTGATGCGCCTGACCGCTCCGGTCGACGGCACCGTCCAGCAACTGGCGATCCATACCGATGGCGGCGTGGTCACCGAGGCCCAGCCGCTAATGGTGATCGTGCCAATTGACCAACCCGTGGAAGTGGAAGCCATGCTGGAAAACAAGGACATCGGCTTTGTCAGGCCGGGGCAGGACGTGGAGATCAAGATAGAAACCTTCACTTACACCAAGTACGGCGTGGTGCACGGCACCGTGCAGAGCATATCCAGCGACGCCATCGAGGACGAAAGGCTCGGCCTCGTTTACAGCACGCGGATTCAACTCAAGGAAAACCGCATACAAGTCGGTGAAAACATCGTTGCGCTATCCCCCGGCATGTCGGTCAGGGCGGAAGTCAAGACCGACAAGCGCCGGGTGATCGAATACTTCCTGAGCCCGCTGCAGCAATACGCCAGCGAAAGTCTGGTGGAGCGTTGATATGTGGGCTGATGGAAACCCGGAGGCCAACTTGGCAAGCAGGGTGTTTCCGATTGGAAAGGGGAAGTTGCGATGTCGCGCCACGCTCGCGTGCCTGTTTTTGTCGCTGGCCGCGCCTGTTAAAGCAGAGTCTCGTGCACCAGTCAGGACATTCGGCGACTGGAGCGTGCTATGGGTACAGGAAAGCGTGAACTTGATGGCGGTTACGCTCGATAACTACGGAAACTATATCGCTCTTCGCTGCCTGGTCCAGGAGCAGCGATGCCTGCATGTTCTTTCGGTCAATGCCAGTTGCCAAGCCGAAGTGAGTTATCCCGTGCTTATTAGTAGCGGCACGATTTCCCGTGCGCTGGGTTTTTCCTGTCGGGATGCTGAAAGCTCAACAGAGTTGGTGGCAGATGAACAGAGCGAGATACATGAAATCTGGAGGCGGGATGGTTTTCTAGGGATTTCTATGGCAGTTACGGATGGCCATTTCAAGAATGCCAGGTTCAGTATGAAGGGCGCCTTCGAGGCGATGGAGTATGTGAAGAAATATACGAGAGAGCAGGATGATGTTGAGATTGAGTTGTAAATATTAGTGGGGGAGATGACGGGTTTTTTTTGCTCTAGTTTGGATTGGTGTGTAAAGGTGTTGACTTAGTGCTCATTAGGCGCTGCGCAGTTGCATGGGAAATGATGATTGTTTTTTGGGGGGATGGAATTCGTATTTGGATATGCAGTGGTTTTGGGGTGTAAGAGTAAGGTCGGGTAAATATGATGGGTGATAGATCTGTCCATTTTTGTCATGGGTGAATCTGGTGGGTATTCAAGATTTCTTGCGTGGTGTTGATGTTTGGTATTTATATGTTTTGATTGTGTTTGCTTTCGTGTTTTCCTGGGTTGTTCGTAGGAAAATTGATTTTGCTGCGTTTGTGCTTGTGCTGAATTTTCCTCTTTCTGCTTGCTGTTATTTCTACTTTTCTTTTGGTGTGGGTCCGAAAGAGATCGGGTTGGTGACTGTTCTTATGAATCTCTTTGCATTTGCTCAAATTGGATGGGGAGGTGCTCTTGTATTTCTAATTGGTTGTTTTTTTAAATCAAATATTTGTTTTTCTCTGGGTGTGGTTTTGTCGGTGGTTTCTGTCGGCGGGCATGCATTGTTTGTGTTGCTTCTGCTTTTGTTTGGTGCTGGGTCGTAAGAGGTTTCAAAGATTAACTAAGTTTAATGGAGGCTGTATATGAAATTTAAATCTGGGACGATGGAGTACTTGAAGGCCATTGCAGGTGGCGCGCGTGAGGTTTCTATAGCTATAGGCTCGGAGGATGTAACCGCACAGGCAGTACTTGGCGCGATTGGAGAGGAGTATGAGTCAATAGGGATTGAGGATTGGGTTCAGAGCGCTCGTGTTGCGATGTATAGCCACAGCGAAATTCTGGAAAACTATCGTCTGATGCAGAAAAGACCGGAGTTGCTAATAGAAATTGTGAGTGCGGGTGTGGTGAGGAAGGCTGCGCTCAAGTGGGATAATCCTGTTCTTAACGATGTAGGGCCTGGGAATATAAAAATTCATACAGCAATTGAGCTTTTGAATAAGTATATTGAGGCGCACAGTTACGATGATCCACTTAAAATAAAGGGCTATGCCAGTGATTACACTGGGCTTGTTCGTGACCTTTCAAGTAAAGACGGTCAATTGAGCTTGAAGTTTGCTGGTCTTATGTTGAAGGAAGGTAGTGAGTTTTTCAGAAATAGAACATCACTTGCCTGGAGTTCCTATGATCAAGATACAAAGGATGCGATACTTATAACCTACTACAACAATGGGAGATCGAATGCAGCTAAGAAAATTGACGACTTTTTGACGGTATTTCCTGAGTATTTTCCAGGTCCGGGGGGTGGCGAAAGCGGCGGTCTGGTCTATTTAGAAAATATAGCCGGAATCAAAGGTCTCTTAGGATTGCCGAGCACAGGGGTAGAGGGGATAAAGGATTTCTTCAGGCTGGGCTACAGCTCAAGTTTGAACGGGTTTCTGGGAAGCGATAAGCGAATCAGAGATCTGTATAGTCAAGGTCGAATAGGTCAAGGCCTATATAATGATTTCACTAAGTGGGCATCTGATTCGTTGCTCACTAATTTCAACAGATCTCAGTCACCAGGTTCGTCGTTCAATTTCGGCTTGGATGTCAGCGGCCTGCGTTACACCCCCATCGGCGCTTTCTACGAATCGCGCACGCCAGCCACCGATAATTCCCCCTCCATCGCCAACAAGACCCTGGTATTGCTCGACAGCGCCGGCAGGGCCCAGTCGGCGGCAACGCTGGCCGCGCTGGATGTGAATCGCGATGGCAATCTGAGCGGTAATGAGTTGGGTTCGCTCAGGGCCTGGGCCGATATCAACGAGAACGGCCTGATCGATGCCGGCGAGTTCCAGACCCTCGATCAGGCGGGGCTTTCCCAGATCCGTGATACGGACTATCGCTTCTATACGCGTGGTAACAGTCGCCGGACCAACGGCCCCTTGCCGGAGGCGGTACGTCCCGATGAAAACCTGGGGCTGCCAGGACGGTGGGACCAAACCCAAGTGGTCCCGGCGAGCAACTACCGGGCCCTGCGCGATGGCACTCCCTATTTCCCGACCTACGACGGCTACGTGGTTTGGGCACCCAACCAGGTAAAGGTCGACTACAAGAATCAGACCTACCTGATCGGTACCGATGGCGACGACAGTTTCGATGCCAACTACTACGCCCAATACGCCTTCATCAACAGTGCGTTGCTGGTGAACTTCCTCGGTGGTGGGGGTGACGACCAACTGGGGGGCAGCGCTCGCAACGATACGATCTGGGGCGGAACCGGGCACGACACCCTGCTGGGGTATGCCGGCGACGACCGACTCTATGGCGAGGAGGGCAATGACGAGCTACATGGCCAGGACGGCCACGATTACCTCGATGGTGGTATAGGCAACGACAAGCTGTTCGGTGGGACTGGCAACGATGTCCTGCATGGCGCGGACGGTGATGATGGGCTCAGCGGCGAGGATGGAGATGACAGCCTATATGGTGGGCGAGGCAATGACCTGCTCATCGGCGGCAATGGCCATGACTATCTGGACGGTGGCGAAGGTGACGACAATCTGCTGGGGGGCGCGGGTAATGACGTCCTGTTCGGTGGCAATGGCGTCGATGTGCTGCAAGGTGGCGATGGTCACGACCTCCTGCTGGGCGACGCCGGCAATGACCGGCTGTTCGGCCAGGCGGGCGACGACACGCTACGCGGCGGTGACGGTGACGACATCCTGATCGGCTTCACGGCCTTCGACGAAGCCAAGCAGAGTCTGCTGCCCGGCGAAAGCGACAACGATCTCCTGTTCGGAGGCACGGGTGCGGACAGTCTCTATGGCGGTTTGGGCAACGACGTGCTCGATGGCGGCACGGGGAATGACTTCCTGGCTGGAAACGAAGGCAATGACAGCCTGTTTGGCGGCGCGGGCGACGATGAATTGCAGGGTGGCGATGGTCATGATCAGTTGCTGGGTGAAGCGGGCAATGATCGGCTGTTCGGCCAGGCCGGCAACGACATCCTCTGGGGTGGCGACGGCGACGATATCCTGATGGGCTTCACCGGCACCAACGAGGCCAAGCAAAGCCTGGCCGCCGGTGAAACCGATGACGACACCCTCCACGGCGGCGCTGGCAATGACCTGCTGCTTGGCGGCCTGGGCAACGACACGTTGTTTGGGGACACGGGCAACGATGAACTGCAAGGCGGCGATGGCCATGACCTGCTCTACGGCGGAGAGGGCAACGACCGGCTTTTCGGTCAGGTGGGCAATGACGTTCTGTATGGGGGCGACGGCGACGACCTGCTGGTGGGCTTCACCGCAGACAATGAAAGCAAGCAGAGCCTCGCTGCCGGCGAAACCGACAATGACTGGTTGTATGGCGGGGCGGGCAACGACACCTTGCTCGGCGGCCTCGGCGACGACTACCTGGATGGCGGTGCCGGCAGTGACCTGATGGAGGGTGGCAAGGGCAACGACACCTACATCGTCAACAGCGTCAACGACGTTATCCTCGAGCACGCCGGCGAGGGTTACGACACGGTAATCAGCAGTGCCAACTACCTGCTCAATGCCAATATCGAAGAGCTGCGCCTGGTGGAGGGCTTCGATATTCATGCCACCGGCAATTCGCTGGACAACAAGCTGATCGGCAACAGCCGCGACAACATCCTCGATGGCGTCACGGGCAAGGACATCATGATCGGCGGCGCCGGCGACGATACATATTACGTCGACAACATCGGTGACCAGACCATTGAGCTGGCCGGAGAGGGCGTGGACACGGTGCAGAGCAGCATCAGCCTCACGCTGGCGGCCAACGTGGAAAACCTTATCCTGCTGGACTTCGCCAAGGCCGAGAAAGGCCTGGTGGATGGCGAGCGTACGCTGGTATACGGCTACCCGAAGCGATATGAACTCGACTACATGCAGGGCGATGCGGTGCCCGATTTCCGCGGCACCTGTGCCTTGACTGCGATCGCCAACCTGCTGACGCAGTCCGACCGCCCGACGACCGAGGGCGAGGTGGTCAAGCTGGCCATCGACAACAGCTGGACGGTGAGCGATCCGGCGCGGCCGGCCCACGAACGTGGCGGCTCGAACTTCGCTCAGCAGCAGGCGATCCTCGACCGCTTCGGCATACGCAACGAACTGCTGGCCGGCTACAACGAGCAGGGCGTCGCCAACCTGATTCGCAGCGGGCGCGGCGTCATCCTCGCGGTCAATGCCGGCGTCCTGTGGGATGACCCGACCCAGTTGGCGGATGGCGCGGTGAACCATGTGGTGACCGTAACCGGCGCCGCCTATAGCGAGACAAGCGGCCAGCTGCTGGGCTTCTACATTGCCGACTCCGGCCGGCAGAGGGTCAGCGATATGACCCGCTATGTGAGCCTGGAGAAGTTCCGACAGGCTGCTAATGTCGCCAGCAGCTATGCGATCTACACCATCGAGCCGCTGAAACTCTGGAATGAGGACATCGATGGGCAGGGCAACGAACTGGACAACGTATTGATCGGCAACCGTGGCAATAACCTGCTCAACGGCGGCGCCGGCAACGACACCCTCGGCGGCGGCGCTGGCACAGACACGCTCTACGGCCATACCGGCAGCGACACCTACCTGTTCAACCTGGGCGACGGCCACGACACCATCATCGAGGTGGAAGCCATGTGGAACACTGACGTCCTGAAATTCGGCGCAGGTATCACGGCGGCCGATATCGACGTCAGGCGGAAGGGGGAAAGCCTGGTGCTGCAGCATCGCAATGGCCAGGACCAGGTCACCATCGGCGGCTGGTTCCTGAGCGCCTATGGCTACGCCGATTACCACCGCTTGAGCCGCGTCGAGTTCGCCGACGGTAGCCAGTGGCGCCGCGATCATCTTTCAGTGGGTGATGGCAATGACACGCTCATTGGGGGGGACACCCATGACGTGCTGAAGGGGTTTGGTGGTAACGATGTCCTCAATGGTGGCGCGGGCAATGACACCCTCAGTGGCGGCACCGGCAATGACACGCTCTACGGCTATACCGGCAGTGACACCTACCTGTTCAACCTCGGCGACGGGCACGACACCATCATCGAGGTGGAAGCCATGTGGAACACCGATGTCCTCCAGTTCGGCGCCGGCATCGCGGCGGCCGACATCGACGTCAGCCGTGAGGGGGACAGTCTGGTGCTGCAGCATCAAAATGGCCAGGATCGGGTCACCATCGGCGGCTGGTTCCTGAGCGCCTATGGCTACGCCGATTACCACCGCTTGAGCCGTGTCGAGTTTGCCGATGGTACCCAGTGGCACCGCGATCAGCTTTCAAACTGGGCGGTATCGGAGGTGAGGGGGAGTAGCGGCAACGACAGGCTCATCGGGGGGAACAGCCATGATGTGCTGAAAGGCTTAGGTGGCAATGACAGCCTCGATGGGTTGGCTGGCGACGACAGGCTCCACGGCGGCGATGGAGATGACACCCTACTGGGCGGAGCGGGCCAGGACTATCTGGACGGCGGGCTGGGCGACGATACCCTCGACGGTGGCCTGGGCAATGACACCCTGATCGGAGGGGCAGGCGATGATCGCCTGTACGGTCACACCGGCAGCGACACCTACCTGTTCAATCTGGGCGATGGGCACGACACCATCATCGAAGTCGAAGCCATGTGGAACATCGATGTCCTGAAATTCGGCGCCGGTATTGTCGCGGCCGACATCGAGGTCAGTCGGCAGGGCGATAGCCTGGTGCTGCAGCATCGCAATGGCCAGGATCAGGTCACTGTCGGCGGCTGGTTCCTGACCGCCTATGGCTACGCCGACTACCACCGTTTGAACCGCATCGAGTTTGCTGACGGGACCCAGTGGAGCCGCGAGCGGCTCTCCCTGTGGGGGGCATCGGCAATAAGGGGCAGTGACGGCAATGACACGCTCGCCGGGAGTGACGCCGATGACGTAATAAAGGGGTATGGCGGCAACGATACTCTCGATGGTAGAGCGGGCAACGACACCCTCATCGGAGGGGCTGGGGATGATCGCCTGTATGGCCACACCGGCAGCGACACCTATCTGTTCAATCTGGGCGACGGGCACGACACCATCATCGAGGTGGAAGCCATGTGGAACACCGACGTCCTGAAATTCGGCGCCGGTATCACGGCGGCAGATATCGACGTCAGGCGGAAGGGGGAAAGCCTGGTGCTGCAGCATCGCAATGGCCAGGACCAGGTCACGATCGGCGGCTGGTTCCTGACCGCCTATGGCTACACCGATTACCACCGCTTGAGCCGCGTCGAGTTTGCCGACGGTAGCCGGTGGAGCCGCGATCAGCTTTCCGCATGGGGGCAGTCGAATCCCAAGCAGAATGGTGTGGGGCCTGATCCGGCACGGCTGTTGTACGGCGTTACCGGTAACCAGGGCGATAGCGTGGTTGCCGGCGGTGCGGGCACTGCCCCTCATGACCCGGGACACAGCCATAGCATTGAGGCCACGCTCGAGAGCAGCCCAACAGAGAGCTCTGCGAACAGCCTGAGCATCCAGTTACTGGGTACTTCCGACAAGCGGACGATCAGGGACTGGTCTGTCGGGGCGGCAAATGACCTGGAGGCGTTCAAGACGGCGGACGGCATTACCCAGTTGGATGGGCAGATACAGAACCTGGTGAATGCGATGGCTGCCTTCGCCCCGCCTGGATCGGCACAATCCACCCTGCCGGCTAACTATCAGACTGAGCTGTCGTCGGTGATGGCGGCGAACTGGCGGTGATTGTTGGCCCGGGATCAGCGGCAAACCTGCTCGCTCGAGCGCCCCGGGCCCTTCACGAAAAATTGCAGGCAATAAAAAACCCGCCTTATTAGGCGGGTTTTTCGGGATTTGGTCGGAGCGACTGGATTCGAACCAGCGACCTTCTCGTCCCGAACGAGACGCGCTACCAAGCTGCGCTACGCTCCGTTGTGTGGCGCGCATTCTACAGAAAAACTTTTGGCCTACAAGGGGTTAGCGAAACTTTTTTTATTTTTTTTTGCGCTGGAGGTGGAAGGCTGCGAACGGCGCGGGGTTGGCGGGGGAGGAGCGGCCCGCTCCGCTGGAGGGGCGGGAGCGGGCTACGTGGATCAGAGTTCCTTGATGGTGCGAACCTGATCCTTGTTCACCTTGGCGTGCTTGCCGTCCAGTTGCTCGAATTCGTAGAAGCCGGTGTCGTCGTCGTATTCGGGGGTGTCCACGACCTGGAGCTCGCGGCCGTCATTGAGGGTGATCACGCTTGGCGAGGAGCAGCCGGCCAGGGTGACAAGACCCATTGCGAGCAGGAAAGCGGGGACTATCCGCTGGTTCATTCGTCATCTCCTTAGATGATTACGCTGGTTGTACGACGTTTCTGACGAGAGACTGCCGTCCAAAGTTCCAGCGAATGGGTTCAATCCTTCGGAGGGGTATCGCCCAGCAGCTCAGGCGTATTGAGGTTGGCCAGGCGAGGGTCGCCTTCGGCGCAGTCCACGACCGCAAGGTCGAGCTGGCGCAGGATGCGTTGCGGGCTGCGCTCTCCGGCCTGCCAGCCGGCATCCAGTACAGGCAGCAGGGCGCGCGGCAGGACGCAGAACAGCGGTTCCCAGAATTTGCCCTGCCGAACCATCACGGGGCGGTCGCCGGACGCATCGAGCAGTGCGCTGATCAAGGCGTCGTCCACCCGTGGGGCATCGCAGGGCAGTACCAGCACCCGCTCATGACGGGCCACCGCCAGGCCGGCGCGGATGCCCGCCAGCGGGCCGGCGAAATCCGGGCTGTCGTCCCGCACCAGCTGGTCGGCCCAGGCGGCGTAGCGTTCTTCATTACGGTTGCAGGAGATGATCAGGTCGTCGGTGATCGGCCGTACCCGGTCGTGCAGCCAGGCAATCAGCGGGCGGCCCTGCCATTCCACCAGGCCCTTGTCGCGGCCGCCCAGGCGCTGGCCACGACCGCCGGCGAGCAGCAGGACGGAGCAGGGCGGTACAGGCTTGTCGGACATGGAAAGGCCTCCGGGTCGGCGCTGTGATATAACACCGGGCATTCACTCCTTCAACTGGAAGCCTGCCATGAGTCACAAGGCCGAGGCGGTGTTCGTGCCGCTCAATATCGCCGTTCTTACCGTCAGTGATACCCGCAACCTGGAAACCGACACCTCCGGCCAGCTCTTCGTCGATCGCCTGACTGCCGCCGGCCACAACCTGGCCGCGCGGGTGCTGCTGAAGGACGACCTGTACAAGATCCGCGCCCAGGTCGCCACCTGGATCGCCGACGACCTGGTCCAGGTGGTTCTGATTACCGGTGGCACCGGCTTCACCGGCCGCGACAGCACCCCCGAGGCGGTGGCCTGCCTGCTGGACAAGCAGGTGGACGGTTTCGGTGAATACTTCCGGCAGATTTCCGTCCGCGATATCGGCACCTCCACCATGCAGTCCCGCGCCCTGGCCGGCCTCGCCAACGGCACCCTGGTGTGCTGCCTGCCGGGCTCCACCAACGCCTGCCGCACTGCCTGGGACGGCATCCTCGCCGAGCAGTTGGACAACCGCCACCGCCCCTGCAACTTCGTCCCGCACCTGACCCAGGCCAATGCCTGCGAGAGCCGCGGATGAGCGGGTGCGGTCACCCTGGCCTGATGCCGGTGGAGGACGCCCTGGCGCGTCTGCTGGCGCTGGCGGCGGCGGCACCGATCGACGCACATGAATCGGTCGCCCTGGCCGAGGCCGATGGCCGGGTGCTGGCCGAGCCCCTGGTGGCCGGCCTCGATCTGCCGCCCTGGGACAATAGCGCCATGGACGGTTATGCGCTGCGCCTGGCCGACTGGCAGGGCGAACCGCTGCTGGTGAGCCAGCGCATCCTCGCCGGCAACGCGCCCGAGGCTTTGCAGCCGGGCACTTGCGCGCGCATTTTCACCGGCGCGCCGCTGCCTGAAGGCGCCGACCTGGTGGAGATGCAGGAGAACGTCGAAGTCCTGGCCGATGGCCGGGTGCGTTTTCTCGAACCCTTGAAGGCCAGACAGAACGTCCGCCCCCGTGGGCAGGAAACCCGTACCGGCGAAACCGTGCTGCCGGCTGGTACCCGCCTGGGCCCCATCGAGATGGGGCTGTGCGCGTCCCTCGGTGCCGCCGAACTTTTGGTGCGGCGCCGCCCGGTCGTGGCGGTGATCTCCACCGGCGATGAACTGGTGCCGCCCGGCCAACCCCTGGGGCCGGGGCAGATCTACAACAGCAACCGCAGCCTGCTTATAGCCTGGCTCAAGCGCCTGGGTTGCGCCGTGGTGGACGCCGGCATCCTCGCCGACGACCTGGAACTGACCCGCGAGGCCCTGACCGACCTCGGCCAGGTGGACCTGATCCTTTCCACCGGTGGTGTCTCCGTGGGTGAGGCGGACTTCCTCGGTGCTGCACTGCGGGAAGAGGGCGAGCTGGCGCTTTGGAAACTGGCAATCAAGCCCGGTAAGCCGCTGACCTTCGGGCATTTCCGTGGGGTGCCGGTGATCGGCCTGCCGGGCAACCCGGCGTCGACCCTGGTCACCTTCGGCCTGCTGGCGCGGCCCTACCTGCTGCGTCGGCTGGGGGTGGAAGAGGTGGAGCCGCTGGGCTTCGCGGTGCCCGCCGGTTTCACCTGGAAAAAGCCCGGCAATCGCCGCGAGTACCTGCGCGCGCGCCTGGAGAACGGCCGCGCCGTGATCTACCCGAACCAGAGCTCCGGCGTGCTGCGTAGCGCAGCCTGGGCCGAGGGGCTGGTGGAGGTGCTGGAGGGCACCACATTGGCCGAGGGTGACTCCGTGCGCTTCATTCCGTTGAGTGAGTTGCAGGCTTAGGGACTTTCCCTGGGCGAATCACCTGTAGGGGCGAATTCATTCGCCAAGCAGGACGTAGTCCTGCCATTCGGATTCCCAGGGGGCAGCTGCGCTGCCCTTGGCGAATGAATTCGCCCCTACAAGATTGCTTGCCTTTTTGCCTCTCTGAATTCCCCCGGCGTCTGCCCGGTCCAGGTCTTGAAGCTGCGGTGGAAGGAGCGGGACTCGGTGAAGCCCAGGTAGCAGGCGATATCCTGGATCGGCAGGTCGCTGCGCAGCAGATAGTGTTCGGCCAGTTCGCGGCGCAGTTCATCGAGTATCTGCTGGTAGCTGGTGCCGGCATGCTGCAGGTGGCGCTGCAGGGTGCGCACGGTCATGTGGAACTTCTCCGCGACCTTTTCCTTGCGCGGCAGGCCGTCCTTGAGCAGCAGCCGCAGGGCGTTCTTCACCCGTTGCGGCAGTGGTTCGTCGTCGTCCAGCCCCGCCATCATCGCCAGGGCGTGTTCCTCCAGGGTGCGCAGCAGGTTGGCGTCCGCCTGGCGCAGGGACAAGGCCAGGTACTCCTGGGGCACCACCAGGGCGTTGCAGGGTTGTTCGAAGCGTACGGGGCAGCCAAACACCGCTTCGTAATCCTGCGGCCCGGTCCCTTCGGGTTGCGCGTGCTCGAACCAGACCTCCTGCGGAGAGCGCTGCATGTCGGCGATCCAGCGCGCATAGAGCAACCAGGAAGCCAGCACGTTCTCCACCATGTGGCGGCGGATTGCCGGGTCCTGGTGGCGGCAGCTCCAGATCATCCGCACCACCTCGCCCTCGGCTTTAATGCGGCTCACGCCCATGTCGCCCACCAGCTTCTCGTAGGGGGCGATGCGGCCCATGGCTTCGCCCAGGGTGGCGCAGTTCATGGTGATGTAGCCCAGTACGCTCCAGGAGCCCGGCTGCACGTAGCGCGCCGAATGCAGGCCGAAGAGGGCATCGCCCGACTCGCGGATCAGGTGGGCCAGCAGGCGCTCGTGAGATTCGCTGGGCAGGCGCTTGCCGTTGTCCGCCAGGTCCTCGGCACGGATGCCGGCGGCAGCGAGGGTGGCGGCCTGGTCGAGGCCGAGCTGTTCGGCGTGGCGCAGGTACTTGAGCAGGACGGGAACCGAGGTGTAGCCGAGAGCGTGCATGGGCGTTCTTGTTATGTCCTGATTGGCGATGGCCACTGTCCCGATCCGACAGTGACGCCTTTGGGCGGGCGGCTAGTATAGGCAGCCATCGAAAACCTTCGAAACAACCCGAACAAGGAGAACGGCATGCGACGCTGGAATGGCTGGGGCGACGAGGCGACGGTGGTGACGCTGCCCGCCAATGGGGCGACTTTCCTGGCCGAGCGCATAAGCGCAGGCGAGCCCTTGCCCGATGCCAGCCTGGACCAGGTGCTGGCCCTCGTGCCGGCCTCGCGTCTGCAGGCCCACCCGCTGATCAGCCTGGATGCCGAGACCCGCGTGCGCCACGCCCGTGGCCAGAGCCTGCCGGACTGGCTGGCCATGCGCGAAGGCCGGTTCGGCCAGTTCCCCGACGGCGTGGCCTTTCCTGAAACCCCGGAACAGATCCGCCAGTTGCTGGCGCTTGCCGCCGAGCGGGACTTCGTCCTGATTCCCTATGGCGGCGGTACCTCGGTGGCCGGCCATATCAACCCACAGGCCGGCGAACGGCCGGTGCTGACCCTCTCCCTGGCGCGCATGAATCGCCTCGTCGAACTGGACGAGAAAAGCCTGGTCGCCACCTTCGGCCCCGGGGCCAACGGCCCGCAGGTGGAAAGCCAGCTGCGCGCCCGTGGCTATACCCTGGGGCACTTCCCGCAGTCCTGGGAGTTGTCGACCCTCGGCGGCTGGGTGGCCAGCCGCTCCAGCGGCCAGCAGTCCCTGCGTTATGGGCGTATCGAGCAGCTCTTCGCCGGCGGTACCCTGGAGACCTTCTCCGGCCCGATGGAGCTGCCTACTTTTCCGGCTTCGGCCGCGGGGCCGGACCTGCGCGAACTGGTGCTCGGTTCGGAAGGACGCTTCGGGGTGATTTCCGAAGTGCGGGTGCGGGTCACCCGTATGGCGGAGCGGGAGTCCTTCTACGCCGTCTTCCTGCCCAACTGGAGCCAGGCACTGGAGGGCATCCGTAGCCTGGCCCAGGCGCGGGTGCCGCTGTCCATGCTGCGCCTGTCCAACGCCATCGAAACCGAAACCCAGCTGGCCCTGGCTGGCCATCCGGGGCAGATCGCCCTGCTGGAGAAGTACCTGGCCTTGCGCGGTGCCGGCGCCGGCAAGTGCATGCTGACCTTCGGCGTTACCGGCAACCGTGCGCAGAACGCCGCTTCGCTGAAGCAGGCCCGGCGCCTGCTGAAGAGTTTCGGCGGGGTCTTCACCGGTACCCTGCTGGGCCGCAAGTGGGCGGAGAATCGCTTCCGCTTTCCCTATCTGCGCCATGCCCTGTGGGACGCCGGTTATGTGGTGGACACCCTGGAAACCGCCACCGACTGGGTCAATGTCGACAACCTCCTGGGCAAGGTCGAGGCCAGCCTGCGCAACGGGCTGAAGGCCGAAGGCGAGCGCGTGCACGTGTTCACCCACCTGTCCCACGTCTATGGCGAGGGTTCGAGCATCTACACCACCTACGTCTACCGGCCCGGCGGCAGCTATGCCGAGGCGCTGGCGCGCTGGCGCAAGCTGAAGAGCGCCGCCAGCGACACCATCGCGCAAAACCGCGGCACCATCAGTCACCAGCACGGCGTCGGCCGCGACCACGCGCCCTGGCTGCCGGCGGAGAAGGGGCCGCTGGGCATGGCCGCATTGCGCAGCCTGGTACGGCATTTCGATCCCGAGCAGCGACTCGCCCCCGGCGTGCTGCTCGAGGACTGACCATGACTGCCTGGAACGCCGAATGGCGCGCCGCCTCCTTGCCGGAACTGGCCAGCCGCGACTGGGACCTGATCGTGGTCGGCGGGGGCATCTGCGGTGCCGGAATTCTGCGGGAGGCGGCCCGGCGAGGCTGGAAATGCCTGCTGCTGGAGCAACGGGATTTCGCCTGGGGCACTTCCAGCCGCTCTTCGAAGATGGTCCATGGCGGCTTGCGCTATGTCGCCAAGGGGCAGTTCGGCCTGACCCGCGCCTCGGTGCGCGAACGTCAGCGCCTGCTGGCGGAAGCGCCGGGCCTGGTGGAACCGCTGAGTTTCGTCATGCCCCATCGCGGCGGATTCCCGGGGCCGCGGGTGTTCGGCGGCCTGCTGGCCGTGTATGACGCCTTGGCCGGGCGGCGCAACCACCTGTACTACCCGTTGCAGCAACTGCGCTACCTGGTGCCGGGGCTGGCCGAATCCGGCCTGCAGGGCGGCACCCGTTTCTTCGATGCGGTGACCGACGACGCCCGGCTTGTGCTGCGGGTGCTGGGAGAGGCGCGGGCAGACGGCGGCGAAGCGCTAAACGGCATGCGCGTGCTGGAGCTGCTGCGCGAGCAGGGCAGGGTGGCCGGCCTGGAAGCCGAGGACCTGGAGAGCGGCCAGCGCTACGCCTTTCGCGCCCGTGCCGTGGCCTTGGCCACTGGCGCCTGGGCCGATCGCCTGCGCCAGGCGCGAGGGGCGGAGCGTATCCGGCCCTTGCGCGGTAGCCACCTGCTGCTGCCGGGTTGGCGCCTGCCGCTGGCCCACGCCATCAGCTTCATGCACCCGGCCGATGGCCGGCCGGTGTTCGTCTTCCCCTGGGAGGGCGCCACGGTGATCGGCACCACGGACCTCGACCATGGGGAGGGGCTGGACCAGGACGCCTGCATCAGCGCGGCGGAAGTGGATTACCTGCTGCAAGCCTGCGCCCTGCAGTTCCCGGCGGCACGGATCGGGCGCGGCGACCTGCTGTCCACCTGGGCGGGTGTCCGACCGGTGGTGAGCGAGGGTGAAGCGCGGCGCAAACCCTCGGACGAGAAACGCGAGCACGTCCTCTGGACCGAGCCCGGTTGCGTGACCCTGGCCGGGGGCAAGCTGACCACTTTCCGTCTGCTGGCCCTGGAGGTCCTGCGGGCCTGCGCGGAGTTCGTCGGCCGTGACCTGACGGACGTGGGCGACCCCGTGTTCCAGCCCTTCGCAGCACCGCCCCTGCCGGCCCTGTCGCCGGCCCAGCGCCTGCGCCTGGCCGGCCGCCACGGGCGCGCCCTGCCGGACCTGGCGCAGTGGGTCGAGTCGCTGGGCAACGAGCGGGTCGGCGCCACCGACACCCTCTGGGCCGAGCTGGCCTGGGCGGCGGAAGGCGAACTGGTGCTGCACCTGGATGATCTGCTGCTGCGCCGAACCCGCCTCGGCCTGTTGCTGCCCGAAGGCGCACGTGGCGCGCTGCCGCGTATCCGCGCCCTGTGCCAGCCGCTGCTGGGCTGGGACGACGCGCGCTGGATGCGGGAAGAGGCTGACTACCTGGCGCTCTGGCGGCGCTGCTACAGCCTGCCCGAATAACAAGAACAAGGACGCATCGTGAACGAAAAGAGCTATCTGCTGGCCATCGACAACGGCACCCAGAGCGTGCGGGCGCTGCTGTTCGACCTGGAGGGCAACCTGGTGGGCAAGGGCAAGGTGCCGCTCGAGGCCTACTACTCCCGTCAGCCCGGCTGGGCCGAACAGGACCCGGAATACTACTGGGACAGCCTGGGCGAAGCCTGTCGGCTGCTCTGGGCATCGGTGGATATCGACCGCAGCCTGATTCGCGGTGTGTCCCTGACCACCCAGCGCGGCACCGTGATCAATGTGGATGAGCAGGGCCGGGCGCTGCGTCCGGCGATCCTCTGGCTGGACCAGCGTCAGGCGGAGGTGCGGGGTCGCATCCGTGGGCCCTGGGGCTGGCTGTTCAAGGCCCTTGGCCTGGAGCCCACGGTGGACTACTTCCGCGCCCAGGCGGAGGTCAACTGGGTGTCCCAGAATCAGCCCGAGCTCTGGGCGCGAACCCACAAGGTCCTGTTGCTGTCGGGCTTTCTCAGCCATCGGTTGTGCGGCCGTTTCGTCGACTCGGTGGCATGCCAGGTCGCCTACTTGCCGTTCGACTACAAGCGGCTGCAGTGGGCGTCGCCGCGCGACTGGAAATGGCAGTCCATGCCCGTGCGCCGCGAGCAGCTGCCGGAACTGTTCAAGCCTGGCGAGCTTCTCGGCAGCATCACTGCGCACGCCAGTCGCCATACCGGGATTCCGGAAGGTCTGCCGCTGATCGCCGCGGGCGCCGACAAGGCCTGCGAGGTGCTCGGCGCCGGTGGCGTGGAGCCCAGCGTGGCCTGCCTGTCCTATGGCACCACCGCGACCATCAACACCACCCGGCGCAATTACCTGGAGACCATTGCGCTGATTCCGCCCTATCCGGCGGCCATTCCGGATCACTTCAACACCGAGGTGATGATCTACCGGGGCTTCTGGATGGTCAGCTGGTTCAAGCAGGAGTTCGGCCTGCGCGAGATGCAACGGGCGAAGGAACTGGCGGTGGAGCCCGAGGTGCTGTTCGACGAACTGGTCAACAGCGTGCCGCCCGGCTCCATGGGGCTGATGCTGCAGCCCTACTGGTCACCCGGCATCCGTGAGCCAGGGCTGGAGGCCAAGGGGTCGATCATCGGTTTCGGCGATGTGCACACCCGCGCCCATATCTACCGCGCCATTCTCGAAGGCCTGGCCTACGCCCTGCGCCAGGGCAAGGAGCGGATCGAGAAGCGCTCCGGCACGCCCATCACCCGGCTTCGGGTATCGGGCGGCGGCTCCCAGAGCGATGCGGCGATGCAGCTCACCGCCGATATCTTCGGCCTGCCGGCGGAGCGCCCCCATGTCTACGAGACTTCGGGGCTCGGCGCGGCCATCGACTGCGCGGTGGGCCTCGGGTTGCACCCGGACTTCCCCTCGGCGATCCGCGCCATGACAAGGGTGGGGCAGGTTTTCCAGCCGAACCCCCAGGCGCAGCGCACGTACGCGCGGCTGTACCGGGAGGTCTACCTGGGGATGTACAAGCAGCTGCGTCCGCTTTACCGGAAGATCCGCGATATCACCGGTTATCCGGCGTAATGCATGGTGAGGCCCCTGTGGTGCGGGTGGAAATCCCTTTGGGGATTTCCACCATTGGTGTCTTGCACGGCCTCGATGGTGGATAGAAAAGCGCTATCCACCCTTGTATCTCGACTAGCGTCCTTTCAAAGAGCGATAGTCCCCGACTGATCATCGGGGGAGGGTCAGGAAGCCGTATCCACCCTTAGGCCTCGAGCTTGCGACGTAGATAGTGCTCCGGC